>QKIB01000094.1 GCA_003249785.1 Acholeplasmatales bacterium | reverse complement strand
AGATCCCCTACTTTTCTATAATATGTACTTCGAATTGTGCTTTGATATCCTTGTGTAATGTGACAGTTGCTGTATAAATACCAACTGAATTGATTTCACTTGAGAGTTCAACTTTCTTTCTGTCAATCAAGATGTGATGCGCTTGCTCAAAGGCTTCAACAATCTGTTTGGTTGTTACTGCTCCAAAGAGTTTGCCATCTTGTCCAATTTGAATGCCTAAGGTAACTTTCTTGTTGTCAATCTCATTCTTTAATTTCTTCATCAAATCGATATGTCTTTGATTTGCTTCAAAGGCTTCTTCTTTTGCTTTGTTGAGCGCTGCAAGGTTTTCTTCAGTTGCAAGTAAACCTTTCTTTTGTGTGACTAAAAATTGACCATATCCTCCGGCAACTTCGATGACATCATCTTTCTTACCCTTGCCTTTGACATCTTCTAATAAAATAACTTTCACGGGTTCTCCACCTCCACCATATTCTAAATCAATATAATTTTTGAGCTGATCTACCACATCATGCACGGATGCATTCTGGATTTGAGCAGCTGCGCTGTTCAAATGGCCGCCTCCGCCTAAGGCTTCCATTAAGATCTGTACGTTGATGTTCTGATACGAACGTGCGGAAACACCAACGGTATTGTTGTTCATTCTTGCAATCATGAAAGCAGCATCGACACCACTGATCTGTAATGCAGCATCAGCCACTTGAGCCAATAAGATGCGATCATCATAAAGTTCGGATGTGATGACAAATCCGAAACGATCCAGATAAATGTCGATGTGATCGAGTAACTTGTTGATCACAAGCGTTCTTTCTAAGTCACGTCTTAACCAAAGTTTGACTTCAGTCACATCAGCACCCATATCTTTAAGTTTTGCTGCAACCTCAAAGGTTCTCGCACCAGTACGATAAGCGAAGTTATTCGTATCGACGATTAATCCACTATACATGATGGTTGCTTCAAGGGCAGAAATCTTGATTTCTTCTTCCATGTTATAAAAGTTGAGCAGTTCCATCATCAGTTCAACCGTGGAAGACGCATAAGGTTCAACAAATGAGAAGATTGCATCGAAACTTTCTTCACTGACCCGATGGTGATCGATGACAATGACTTTATTTACTTTGGATAGAATTTCGGAATTCATCACCATCTTAGGTGATTGAGTATCCACGACAATCAACAATGTATCAGGCGTGATTTGCTTGATCGCGAGCTCACTATTGATCGAACTTTCTACTAGATGAGGTAATTGTGCTTTGACAATATCAGAATAGATCTTTTGAACTGTCTTATCCAGTTTTTCTTCATCGACGACAATCCATGCGGGTTTCTTGCTGGCTTTTGCCATATGATAGACAGCAATCATGGCGCCATAGGCATCAAGATCTGCTTGATTATGTCCCATGACTATGACATTCGATGAACGTTCAATGAAATCCCTGATTGTTTGTGCGTTGATTCTAACACCAACTCTGGAATTCTTTGCTGAAGCATCTGATTTTGCACCAAAATAAGCAATTTTCTGATCCTGGATGTTGACAACGACTTGGTCACCACCACGCTTTTCAGCTAGTTCAACAGCATTTTGTGCATAAATACCTAGTTCTTCATAATTCACATCCCATGAAGCAATCCCCATGGAAATACTGACTCTCACATGATTTTGTGTGGAAATCATTCTGATTTTATCCAAGATATCAAAACGATCCTGGATCATGAGATCCAGTTGTTTTCTATAAAGCACAACAACCAAACGTTCATCTGCATAAGGTTTCAAAAACCCATTGTATTTGTTCGCCCAATCAGCGATGGCTGCTAAATACTCACCTTTCAAACTGGATTGTTCGGAAACATCCATAGATCCAATCGCTTCATCAAGATTATCTAAGTAGATAATGCCTAATGCTGGAATCTGTTCATGATATCTTTGTCTGACCAATTCACGGTCAGTAACATTAAAGAGATAGAAAAACTTGAATTCGGAACGATAAGTCACATCATAGGTTTCATTCTTAACTTGAATCATGAATTGAATCTTATTGTTCATGGCAGCCATGTGCAATTGAGGATGAACATCTTTAAGATCTTTCCCCATCATCTTTGAATCAAAGATGGTCTTAGCATGTGGGTTTGCCCATTTGATTTCAAAGTCTTCATCTAATGCGATAATGCCGATTGGAAGTTCATTGAAGACTTCATCGCCAACTTGATTGACATGATAAGAAAGTTTGGTCCACATCGACAATCTGTTTTGTAACGTTTTGACCTTTTGTCTGTTTTGTACATTGAGTGCAGCGTAGGAAGCGACAAAAATAAGGACAAAGCTGCCCAATAGGAAGATAAACGATAACATTTGTTGTGTCGAATCAAAATGGAAATAGGGTAAGTACAAATAAACACTGAAGCCTAAGACAAGCACTGCAATGATTAAAATGAGCCACCGTTTCATGTGAACCACCTACTTTAAGCATATTATATCAATAATATGAATCTATTACAATCAAAAATCACATTATAAACGCTTGTTTATTCCAATCAATAATTGGTATTTTTTTAAATTAGGAGATGATAGGTCATGGTTTCATGTTATAATTAAAACAAAAAACAGGAGGGGCACCATGAAATCCAATCATCGGAAAATGCTTTTCATTTTCATTTTTTTGGTTGTTTTTTTAACTGCATGCAGTAAATCAAATCCAATGGACGATGTTCCGTCAGAAAACACGGATAATTCAACAACTCAACTAGATGTTAGCTCTGCGGATCGCAAAATCATCTATGAAGCAGAAGCAACACTCTATGTAGATGATGTTCAACAGGCTGTTGAATCAATTCGTACCATGCTACAAGCAGACGAATGGTTTGATGATATGAATGTTTCATCTTCTTATTCATATCTGATTGTTCGTGTGAAAACAGATCATCTCGATTCATTCGTTGATGCACTCAAAGACGATTACATCGTTAACAATTATCTAAAAAAAGCAACTGATGTTTCATTACAATATCAATCAACACAAAATCAGATTGACTCATATAATGCCGAAAGAGATCGCTTGTTGGTTTTATACGCTACTGCTTCTTTAACCGATATGATCACAATCAACACAAGAATTTCAGAAATTGATCTTGCACTGGGTGAACTTCAAGGAACGTTAAACACATACGACAGCTTGATTGATTATTCAAAAGTGACGTTAACCATTCGACCTGAAAACATTGGATCAAAATTGCCATTCGGAACGAGAATCGTCGATGGTTTCGTTAATGGATTTAATGCATTGATTTCATTCTTTGACGGTCTGATTATCATTTTTGCAACTTTATTACCCTTTATCATTGTCTTCGTACCTGGTGGATATGGTGTTTATAAACTCTATCAATATTATGAAAAGAAACGTTTGGCAAAACGACAATCAAACGATAATAAAAGCTCATAAATGAGCTTTTTTTTATATCTATTTCAAAAATACCAAAGTCATGTGCAACTGATAAATGACTATAGCAAATCCATTTTACCAAATAAATAAAATAAATGGGTTTAAAAAGATTGACAAAAAAACAATACTCGTATATAATATGTATCGAATCGATATATTTTGGAGGTATATATATGGAAAATGTTATTTTAGGATTTTTAATGATCAAACCCATGAGTGGTTATGAGCTTAGAAAAAGTATGCTGAATAGTACAGGAGTTTTTTACGATTCCAGTTTTGGTACAATCTTCCCAACTCTGAAAAAACTGAAGGAGAAAAACTTGATATCTACTGATAGTCAGTCCAACGGAAAAAGAACAGTTCTAGTACATTCAATCACAGAAAAAGGGAAAAATATGCTCAATAAGTGGTTGATTAGTGGTGACAACTATCTTAAATTACGCTATGAGTTTTTAGCAAAAATCTTTTTTTCAGGTCATCTAGACAAATCAACTATAGAATCAACTATTATCAACCATATGCATGAGCTGCAAGGTACTTTAAACATGATTTCGGAATTGGAATCAAAATCACATGAGCCACAAGATCCATTTCATGTTTACACTGTTGAGTTTGCGAAAGACTTCTATCGTTTCCTTTATCAGTGGAATTTGGAACTAAAGAATAGAATCAAATAGGGAGAAAAATATGAAAACTCAACGAAAAATGTTTATTAGTTTAGGCATAGGGTTCATTGTCTATCTGATCATGATGGTGTTTACCTTACCCTATATCAGTTCAAACGGTTTAAATCCTGTATTTGATATGCGCTCATTTGGATATTCTATCAATGATGCTTTACTGATTCTATCCGGTCTGACAGAGCAACAGCGTGCAGTCTATTTATTCATCCAAATACCTTTGGATTTGATTTATCCTATGAGTTTGGGGTTGTTTACTTATTATGCACTCGAGCTCATGCAATCGAAAATCAAATTTCTCAAAAAGCTCAAGTTCATTGCATTTTTGATGACTTTCTTTGACTATATGGAGAATTTGTTTGTTGTTATTATGCTACAACATATAACTAGCGATCCTGTGATC
>QKIB01000158.1 GCA_003249785.1 Acholeplasmatales bacterium | reverse complement strand
TACTGTACTTCCAGAAAGCGAAAAAGCGACGCTGGATTTACAACAAGTGATTGACTTTGCTGATCATTTCATTCTTTCAGTTCCAACGAAAGTCGTTCGTTCAGTATTGAAACAAATGAATTTACGTTTAAATAAACCGGTTGTATTCATCAATGTCTCCAAAGGGATTGAACCAGATACCTTGAAACGTGTCAGTGAAATCGTTGAAGAAGAAATCAGTGAAGATCATCTCAAAGGGTTTGTTGTTCTAACTGGACCTTCTCATGCAGAAGAAGTCATCTTAAGAAAGTTGACCTTACTTGTGAGTTCCAGCAAGGATGTCAACCTTGCTAAATCGATTCAAACCATCTTCTCTAATGATCAATACATCAGAGTCTATACATCCAATGATCTTGTGGGTTGTGAAGTAGGCGGTGCTGTTAAAAACGCAATTGCAGTTATTTCTGGTGCTTGTACAGGACTCGGTTTGGGGGAAAATGCACGCGCAGCGGTTATTACCAGAGGGATCATAGAAATTGTGAGAGTCGTTGAAACGATGGGCGGAAACAGAGAAACAGCATTTGGATTGACTGGTATCGGGGATCTGATCGTAACAGCATCATCCGAGAACTCCAGAAACTTATGGGGATACCCATCGACCAGATTTATCAAGAACAGAAACAAACGATTGAAGGCATTAGAACGATTGAAGCGATGCATCATCTCTCCAAAGTTTATCAAATTGATCTACCCATGATTAATGTCGCATATCAGATCATAACCAACCAGATTGATGTCTCAGATGCGATTCAGATTCTTTTGTCAAGAGACTTAAAATCGGAAGATTTTTAAACAAAATGCTTTATAAAGCCATCAAATCGTCTTTTATTTAACATAAATCTTGCAAAAATCCAATAAATTTGATACAATTAAATCACTTTTAAAAGGAGGGAAACAAATGAACAAAACAGAATTGATTGCTATCATGGCAAACAGAGCGAATGTTACACAAAAAGTTGCAGAAGAAGTTTTGAAATCTTTCACTGATACAGTATCAGAAACATTAGGCAGACGCGGTGAAAAGGTCGTTGTTACTGGATTTGGTACCTTTGAGGTCAGAAATCGTGTAAAGAGAACCGGAAAGAATCCAAGAACTGGTGAACTCATCACAGTTCCTGAACAAAAATCACCAGCATTTAGAGCAGGCAAACTGCTGAAAGAAGCAGTAAAATAAGTTGAAAATAGGCACTTTCCTCAGGAAATGTGCCTTTTTTATCCACAAAAGTTGTGGAAAAGTTCTTTTTCATCCTATGATATGATAAAGGTGTAAAGGTAGGTGAATAAGATGAGTATTTTCTTGAAAGCTACTGAGAACGACCTAGAATATGTAAAACTTCATTTCACCCATATTGAAATGGTGGATGATAAAAAGAAAAGCCTTCTTCATTACGCAGTATTAGGCAGTGCAATGGATGTCATTCACTTCTTGCTTGATCAGGATATCAATGTTAATATGACCGATCAACATGGTGAGACACCACTCTTTGATTGTGCTAGAAAAGGCAAACTAGAAATCGCAAAATTGTTATTGACGAAGTTCGCATCCGTCAATATTGAAAACAGACAAGGGGAACTCCCTATCCATCTTGCAGCCCATAAAGGCGAAATGGACATGATTAAGCTTCTGATTGAAGCTGGATCGTATTTGAATAAGAAGACCGTGGAAGACAAACTTCCTGTTCATTATGCTATTGCTGGCGGAAGACTCGACGTCATTCCCTTCTTACTCAATGAAAGTAAGCAAAATTGGTATATTAAGGATGCCTATGGCAATTCTTTATTGCATCATGCAGCAAAGACCTCAAGCGTTCAGATTTTAGATTTACTTTTGAACCAGAACTTGGATCCCAATGCCTTAAATGATCAATTTGAATCTCCGATCTTCAATGCTGTAAGGTTCGGTACGATTGAAACCATCAGATTGCTTTTGGCAAGCGATGCATATATCGACATTCACAACAGAAGATTTGAAACACCTCTGGATACAGCAATGATTTTTGATAAGCAGGATGTTATCAGATATCTTCAAGAATACATGGTTACGCCGAAATACGAACGTCTTGTTCAGAAACAAGCTTTGGCTTTGGCTGTTCTCAATCGTGATCATGTTTACTTGCGTAAACTGATTGAAAGAGAAACACCCATGAAGAAAGACAGACTTCAAAAGACTGCGATGGATTATGCAAAAGAATACAATCTATCCTTATGTGTCGGTCTCTTGAGAGATATTGAAGTCAACGGAAGTTAAAAAAATGAAAAAAAAGCACATCTTCAAAAAAGTGGAGATGTGCTTTTTTTTATGCTTAAGATCTATCGTTACATAGATCCCTTACAACTACGAAGTTGAACAATTGCATTTTCAGCTGCATTGACTAGCTGATAAGCAATTGGTGAAGCTGTAAGTGCTGGATGTGTACCCGCCTGGAACAAAGCGATTTGTTCTGCATTGATCTTTTGACTGATAAATGCACTGATCGCATTGATGAGTTCTCCACCACTTAACGCGCCATAAACTTGACCACCGATGATGCGTCCTTCACTTGCTTCAAAGATCAATCTGACCTTAAGTTGGTCACCACCTGGCATGAGTCCTGGATGTCTATTGACGGATTCTGCGTTGCCAACGACAATGTTATACCCCATTTTTTTAGCATCCTTGGTCGTCAGACCAGCAGAAGCGAAACACTTGCCCTGTATGGCAGTTGAGAAACAGCCGACAACACCGTGATTGAGACGGAAGTTCTTGAATAAGTTGGCACCAGCGATTCTAGCTTCCATGGTTGCGATGGATGCAAGTCTCAAACCAGTTGGCTTCTTATCAAAGAATGAGAATTTTTCAACGCAGTCACCACATGCAAAGATGTCTTCATTGGAAGTTTGCATATAACGGTTGACTTTGATGCCACCCATCGATCCGATTTCAAGATTTGCATTTTGAGCTAATTCGATATTTGGGACAAATCCTATACCGAATATAACAACATCTGCTTTAAGTTCTTTTCCGCTTTCTAGTTTTACACCGGATACTTTCTTTTCGCCAACAAGTTCTACGACTCTTTCATTAGTTAAGATGTTAATGCCGATGTTTTTGAGTGAATCTTCAGCAAAGATACAAAGATCAGTATCATAAACAAGATTTAAAACATGATCCTGCATTTCAATGACAGTCACATTATGATTTTCATTGTGTTTCTTGAGTTCCTCAGCCATTTCTACACCAATGAATCCACCACCGATGATAACGATGTCTTTTGGCTCTTTGGTAAAGCTGAGTAGATTCAGTAAGTAGGCAACATCTTTTTTAACAACATAGACGTTTTCCAAGTTATTGCCCTTGAGTCTTGGAACGATAGGCATAGATCCTGTAGTTATTACCAGACGGTCATAACTTACTTTTTCATTGGCCGTCAACACTATTTTATTGACTTTGTCAATTTCAACGACCTTGTCTACCAAGACATCAATTTCATTGGCTTTCATGATGTTGTCGACAGGAATCAAATTCTTCATTGGATCTCCAACTGTACCAAAAATATAAGGGATTCCACAAGGAATAGGTACATTTTGAGCTTCTCTGATGATCAAAATGGACTTATTACCATAAAACTTTTTAGCTGTTGTTGCAGCTGTTGTACCGGCAGCACTTGCTCCGATAATGACGATGTCATACGATTTCATTTGTTTCACACTTTCCTTTATGTTTAGACTGTTCTTCGCAGCATCTACCTACTTCACAGCCTTTTTTACCATGATCTTCTTTACTACATAATCGATAATTCCCACCTTGAATATGAATGGTTTTTTCATTCATCAAGGCATCAGAGAGTTTGTATCTCGCTGTATCATAGATTGCCTGAACCGTCGTTCTAGATACATGCATCAATTCAGAGCATTCCTGCTGAGATAGTCTTTCATAATCAATCAACCTGATGGTTTCAAATTCTTCGATGGTCATGTTGACTGATCCTTTGGCATGTTGAAATTTGGGACCATAATGGATCTCTTTTTCACAGCAAACTGTTCGTGTTTTTTGTGGTCTTGGCATGTTCAATTCCTCTATCTCGTTTTATCTAGTTTCATTGTAACATGTTTCTGACATATGTCAATAATAGATTTTGTGAAAACGTACTCATCATAAAAAAATACACCTATTGGTGTATGATTTTTTTATTTTCTTGGTTTGAGTTGAGCAAAATACAACTTTGGCTTTCTTTTTACATCAAGGATTCCCCAATGCTTTTCAGGTTCATCAGGGTTTCCCGAACCCTTCCAGGGTTCATCAAAAGCTTCAAAAATAAACATTGGAACCTGATTTTTTTCACTCCAAACTTCCATTTGCTTCAAATAACTTAGTTGAGCTTCTTCATTGGTATCTTCACCATTCATTTTTTCATCAGCTGAAGTTGTCCAACCAAACTCAGTATAGATGACTTGTTTGTTAGGAAACATCTTAGTAATGGTTTCATAATCATTGATGGTTGCAGATACGGCATCCTTAAAGGGAATTTTTAGCCACAGTGGATAAGAGTGAATGCTGATGAAATCCACTTCCTTAGCAATTACTTCACCTTTTAATCTCCAGTAATGTGCACCTTCGCAAAACGTCACCGGACATTTGACAAGTGTTCTTAGATATTTAGCATGTGCAGCAATCGTTTCTGCAGGCATCAGGTTATGATGCCAATCTGATGTATTTTCGTTACCAACAGCAGCAGCTAAAATGATTTCAGGATAAGCATTACAGAGTTCGGCTAAAAGATCAAGCTGTTCATAATTTCCTGTCTTATTTTGTTCGATTTCTTCATCTGAATGTAAGCCACCCCATGGACAATCAGGATTAGAAATCTCACCTCGAGGTTCAACACCTAATATAAGTTTCAGAGGAATATTATATTTCCTGATGACTTTGAGTACAGTCTGTGCATGTTGATAAGGATCATACATACGAATATAGCTGAAATATTTAGAAAGTAAAGTCAAGTCCTCGAGGACTTCATTTTCTGTTGGATAGATTTTAGTTTGAGGACTTTGGTTTTCCCGATAACCGGAATAACAGATTGCTTTTGCGTAGGGGATCATATTTGCTCCTTAAAAGTATATTTGAAAAATAATAAAACCAACTGATACCAAATTGGTCAATATATGAACAGAAAGCGATGCATAGATATTTCGTTTATTTTGTATATAAATGAGTCCAAATACAGCGCCCATCACGAAATAACTGAGTCCGTTGACAAGGGCAGACATCACTGATGCTTCACCGACAAGATGGATAGATCCAAAAACCAGTGATGAAACGATCAATGCCAATACATCATTTTTAATCAAACCAAAAATCGACTTTCTAAAGATCATTTCTTCAACAAGTGGACCTAAGATGACTGCAGATACAATCATGAAGATAACTCCGTTTGAATCCAGTGCACGGATAATCGTGAGCTGATTGATGGATTCATCGGGTGAAACACCGAATAGATTGCCTAAGGCAGAAGAACCCAAATTAGCAAGCGCATTTCCAATCATTAAATAAAGATAACCAATGATGATGATGCTCGCCCATCGATTTTTTTGTTTCATGATGATTTGATAATCAAAGACGAGATCACGTTTGAGGACTAGAATCAATAGTGGTAATAAAACAATATAGATGATGAAGTTAATTAATGAATTTGCAAAATCAGAAAATTGAGTGACTGGACCAGTAACTTCCGTATAAGTTCCAGTAAAGAAATCTGGAAGTGTCTGTGAGGTTCCAGCATAAAGATGGATGGCAATTTCACCATTCCAGGTAGTCGTTGTCGGGTTTTGTGAAAAAACATTAGCAATGACAGTTGGATTAATGGTTGTCTCACCATTTGGCATAAAAAGTGCTTCATAGTATGTATTGTTGATATTTGTTAGAATTGCATAGCCTTCATAAATGCCGATTTCTGCAATATAGTTGTCATAAGTAGATTTGTAGGCATCATAAATCGTTAGATCCATAATGGCAAGCGATTGTGTATCATAGCTGATATTTTCTAAAAGCACCTCATCTTCGTTATAGGTCTTCTGAAGAGAAGGCACACCGCTTAAGGCTATAAAAAGGACAGATGCAAATACGAACATGATCAAAAGATAAACTAAAATGGCAGAACTATAACGCCCTTTGCCTACTGGTCCTTGATCAGATTGTGTTGGCTTGTGTTCTGATTCAAATAAATCTTCAAACTTGATTATTTCTTTTTCATTATCCATATCATCACCTTATTTCATTATAACTTAATTAATCCTGAATTGATACTTTGATGTAAAAAATGTGATAATATAGAATAGATAATAATCCACAAAAAAGGAAGATCATCATGACGGAAATCATCATAGCAAGTCATAACCTTCATAAGATTAAGGAAATGCAAGCCATTTTTAATCATCCTGATGTGGTTTTAATTTCTTTGAATGATCTTGATGACCATGATGAAGTTGAAGAAACCGGTCTAACATTTGAAGAAAATGCTTTGCTGAAAGCAAAGTATTATGCGACAAAATATCAGAAACTGGCAATCTCTGATGATTCTGGTCTTGTCGTTTCTGCACTCCAGGGAAGACCAGGCGTTTTTTCTGCACGCTATAGTGGAAAAGGTGACTATGAAAATAATTTAAAAGTTCTAGAAGAGATGAAGCATGAACAAAACAGGGATGCATATTTCGTATCTGTGATTGTTCTGTGTTATCCTAATGGTAGATCTATCAATTATGAGGGTAGAGCTTATGGAAAGATTGCAACAGAGATGAAAGGGTCAAATGGATTTGGATATGACTCTATCTTTATTGATCCTGAAACAGGATTACATTTTGCTGAACTTACTGACGAAAAAAAGAACAAGATTTCACATCGGTCCAAGGCATTAAGCAAACTCAAGGAGAACATCAATGAAATTATTAATCACAAGTGACGTTCATGGAGACCAAGAAATGCTCGTTGAAGTCATCAAACGTCATCAAGGCATCGATTATCATCTCAATGCTGGTGATATGTGCATGGACATGAATCGACTTGAGCGTTATCATATTGTATCGGTTAAGGGAAATAATGACTTTGGCAGTGATCTTCCATATTTTAGACTTCTAGAATTAAATGGGTTGAAAGTGTTATTGACACATGGTCATTTAGAACATGTGAAATTTGGTATGGAACGGTTGAAACTCAAGGCGAAAATGATGAAAGCTGAAGTTTGTATCTTCGGTCATACACATCAAAGATATATGATGGTAGATGATGGCATTTTATTCATCAATCCAGGTTCACTTGGTGATTATCACCGTAGTTATGCCATCTATGAAGATGGACAAGTAACCTTTCTGGAAGTCAATCATGATTGATCGTATTGCAGAATGTCTTCGTATTGATTCCAATGAGGTTCACATCATCAACCGTTTGCCTGGTGGCAGAAGTCATTATACCTATTTGATTGAAATCAATGGGAAAAAATATGTTTATCGTAAGATAGGAAAAGAAGGCAATCTATTTAGCAATAGAAGACAAGAAGGTGAAGGCTTGAAATGGGTCGAACCTTTTCAGATCACACCTAAAGTCCTCTATTTCAATCTTGAAACAGGTGAAAAAATCGCAGAATATCTTGATGGTAAAACTTGTGAACAGCTGGATTGTTCTCATGAACTACATCAGATTGCAGATACATTAAAGAAACTTCACCATATTCCAGTACCAGAAAACATGACCTATGATTTGATTAAACAACTGGATGTGTATGAATCCTATACGAACCAACGATCACCACTTTATTTAACATTAAAGGCATGGTGGACGAAAACGTATACGGAAACACGATTGACTGCTCAGAAGGTCTTCTGTCATAACGATGCTCAAAAAGGTAATATTCTTTTGAGTCATAATGAAATCTATCTCCTTGATTTCGAGTTTGTGGGACCCAATGAATTTTATTATGATATTGCATCATTCGGTAACCAAGACATCAAGGATGCATTTGATTTGCTCGATGCATATTTAGATCGGCTTGCCACAAAAGAAGAAATGAACATCGTTAGATTCTATCGTATCCATCAAGCCCTCAAGTGGCATCAGGTTGCTTTAAGAAAGGCTGAAATTGGACTCGGAAATGAACTAAACCTTGACTTTTTAGCTATCGCAAATGATTTTCTCAACCTTGCACACGTACTATATCTAGAAATTAAAGGATGAACACATGCGCTTAAGTGATGTTTTAAAATTACCCAAACAACCACATAGTCTTTCCATCATCAAAGACTTTCTTGAACAACCGCTTAGTCACACGGACTATCAGGCGGCTTTTAGCTATTATTTTGAAATTGGGATTGAATTAGAACTTTACGATCTTGTCTTTGAAGAAGGCGAAAAGATCATCAAAGAACTTTCTGTACAAACGGAAACCAGCTATTTTGAAAAGATACTAAAGCACATGATTCAAGCTGCTATCAAATTAGAAAAATTTGAACAGGCAAAAATTTATATTGAAATGCGCAGACAGAAGTTGCCAATCATGAAACAATACTTGGCAGTGCTTGATGATATTGATTATAAGAGAGCTTTGGGTTTACCCTATTTGGAAGACCTGATGAAAGTCTTGAAAGATGTTATTCCGGATTCAGTCAAAATATTCTGTCACGAAGAAATGTACTTGCTGTATAAAGAAGATCATCAGTATGAAATGGCTTTAAATAGCCTTTATGAGTTATATAAGTTTGATTTAGAAACCACCTACTTTGATTGGGAATTATATCTGTTAAATCGTTTGGAGCGATCCGATGAGGTCATCACCAAAGCACTTCGTGCCATTAGATTGAATCCAAATCAACCTGGAGTCATCCTATCTTTACTTGAAGCATACATCGCGAAAAAGGATTTCCATAAAGCTTCCACTTTAGAAACTGAAAACGAAGAACTGATTGATAATCAGGATGACATTTATAAGAAAAAAGCATACGAACTCATCATCAAATTGTATCAGGAACTTGACAATAAGCCTTCTTTGGATTTTTATCAGAAGAAGTTGAAAAGCATTCAAAAAGCCTTAGATAAGAAAATCAAGGTTGTTGAGGAACCCAAGCCAGAACTTGTCATCATTGAAAAAGCAGAACCTAAAACAATGGTTCACAAAGATTTACTGAAACAACTGGAAATAGGAAAAGATCTGATTCAATACAGTCACTTGATTGATGAGAAGTTACTGCTCAGAGATTATTTACGTGTCTTTTTCATGCATGTGGATACGTATGTCAACACCAAAGACATCATTATTTATCTGGCTGATGAATCACCTAATCTCTTTCATTATAAAAAAGAAAGATTGTATGATAAGACGATTATTGAAGGATATGTCGAGCAAACTGTCATAGAACATGTGCTGAACACCGGCGAAGAAGTGATTGAAGATACGAAAACTGTTCGCTGGATGAAAAACATCATCACGCAAAAGGATTATGAACCTGAAATCAAGTTCATTTATGCCTATCCGCTTGGTGACTTAGGTGTTTTAGTAATCTATTTGGATGAAGTAATTGAAGATCCAGGTAAATATTATGATTTGTTTAGTTTAATGAACGCCATCTTATTTGCACATGTGCTAGATGAGAAGAAACTTAGCAAACTGAAAAAAGAAAACAGATTCTACCAACAAGTCTTGGATAGTCCGATTTTGGCATATCGCGAACTCACTGAGACAAGATCAACCTATAATGAAGAGGCACAACGCATCTTTGGCATCGATAAGCATCATCATCTTGAATTATTCTTAAGAGATGTCAGTTACGAACATATTCATTTGTACAAGGAAATCATCTCCAGATGCTTAAACAAATCTGGGGAGACGAAAGAGATTTCATATAGATATCAAGAAAAACACATCCTAGAAAAGCTATATAGTTTAAAAATAGGAGATGAGATTGTCGTTATGAGTATTTTCTTTGATCAAACAAAAGAAGCAGGACAAGCCAAAGAACTCATCGAGAAAGCAACCATCGATCAGGAGACCGATCTTGCCAATCTTTATGCATTATCTTTGGAATTGGAAGATGAACTGAAAGACAAGGCGAGTTTGTTACTGTTGGAACTTGACCAAAATCTTAAACACATTTATGGTAGTGAGAGTATGGGACAATTCTTCAAGGAATTTGCCCAATACACAAAGAAGTTTTTTTCTGATGGAAAAACCTATCGGTTTGATTACAATCAGATCTTTGTCATCGTACCTTATAACGACATTCGTAGTGTCACAAAGAATGTCAAAGACTACTTGAAGCAGATTGAAACTTATGAATCCAAAATTCTGAAGTATGAGAAGTTTGGTGTGAATATCGGCATCTTGAGATATCCTGTCGTTACCATTGAGAAGAGTAAAGAAAAGATCTACAGATATCTAGATATTGCGCTTGAAAAAGCGAAAAGAGACAAACAGGAAAAATATGAATTTTTCGTTTATCGAGATTACGAAGATGAACTTTTCGAACAACAAGTAATCGATCATTTGAATGTTGCCATCGAACAAAAAAATCTGGGCCTGATTTTTAATCAGATCACCGATATCAAGAAGAATCGAGTATGGCAATATGAAAGTGAAGTCGTCATGTTCAATTTGGCTATTGACTCTAAATACTTATTAACGATTGCTAAAAAACGAAATCGTTTAGTCGATCTTGAACGTTTCCATATTCGACAGGTTTGTGAGTTCTTGGTTGAATTGGAAAAGGAAACAGAACGCTTGATCAAGTTAACCATACCCATTTCGAAAGAAACCTTCTTGGATCCATCATTCAACCCCTATTTATTGGGTCTCCTCAAAGAGTATGGTGTCCCTTATGAATTCATCAGATTGAAGTGTGATATGGATTTAAGAGCCAATCATTATGCAACCCAGATTCAAGAGTTGATCGATCGTGGCATCTCACTCGACACGACATCATTGGATATGGCGCTCAGTTATCCTTTTAATGCACTTCATGTCGATATCAAGAAAGAAAACATAAAATACAACAGTTATTTATTAAAATTAAAAGAACTTTTGGAAGGATTCCAGATGGCACTTGTCATTCGAGGAGTCAAAACCAAAGATCAGAAAGAAGCTTTGGAAAGATTGGGCATTCAATATGTTGAAGGCAGTATCTATAAACAACTGCCTGCACCAGTTCTGATCAAGAAGATTAAGGAGTCTTTATGAGCCTAGATCAATTGAAACAATATGTTACAGATTCAGAAAAAGACGAAAAGAGCAGCAACGGATACCGTGCAACTTCATCTTTTATGATGCTGGAAAATGTCGATTTGATGATTGAACGTTATCTTAAAGAAAAGCAAACTGAACAAGGGGCGATTTTATTAGATGTCTTTGGGTTGTTGCAAGGATTCTTTGTTGCTATTGATGCGCTATATGATTTAGCTATCGGATTGACACAATACAAATATCACGTCAACATCAATAACAACCCAACACTTCATGAACTAAAGTTCATCAGAAACGATATTGTCGGCCATCCAACACACCGGACCTATCACGATGGTGCGACGGGATTCTCGATCTTATCGATGGATAACCTTTCCAAAGAAAAAATATCGTATAAAACCTATATTTATGAAAAAAACAAGATGGATATTGTCACGAAAGACGTTTTGTTTGCGCCATTGATTGAAGCATATAAAACTGAAAAAGAAAATGTGCTGAATGAAATCTATCTTTACTTGAAACACGAAGACAAAAAGACAGATATTCCGGAAAAGATCTATGCTCTATTTGAAACATTGAATGATGAAGTTTTAGCTGAAATCAAAGATCTGTTTGTTTCGGAATATCATATGGATGAAACATCGAGTCACCGATTCTTATGGAGACTCAAACTTTTAGAAGTCCTCATTCACTGGGAAGAAACAGATCCTGAAATCAAGGAATTTATCTTATATTTAAGCAAGATGCAGGCATCCAAACTTTATGAAATTGCATTAGATCTTGAAGGAAGAAAAGGAGAGGACTTATTCTTTGCTGTGCCTCCAATTTTAAGTTCATTTTATAAGTTCATTCGCAAGAATGAGAAGATAGCTGTGCCTTTACTGAAAAACTTAAATGATTTCAAGCATCCGTTTTTTCAAAGAGATCTGATTTCGCTCATGGCATTGAATCCCGGGAAAGACGCCTATAAACTCTTAAGACTCCTCAAAGATACAACCAATGAAAACAAAGTGTTCTTGATTGGTAGTATGATGCGTGCTTATAGACCAAAAAGATAGATAAAACCAAATAAATTTGGTATAATGATTCTTGAGGTGAACAATATGGCATGGAGCAATGAAACATACCTGATCGGTGAAAAAGTTAAAGTAGAAAATGAAAAAGGATTTGGAGTCATCACACGAATCGATACAGAACGTGGATTGATTTATGTGCTTTACAAAAGAATGAGAGAAGAAGCATATCCATATCCAGAAGCAATCGATCAAGGAAAATTGAAACCTGAGGTTACCAATAAAAAGTAAACACTTTTAGTGTTTATTTTTTTGAACAATATGTTCAAGAAATTCGTTAATTTCTGGAAGAACTTTTTCATCATGGTTTGGGAAATCATTAAAAGCATGCGTTCTGTGAGAGGCATGATTTCCCTATTTATCGCCTATATGATTTATCATGGTTGGGCACTCATCTTTTTTATCATCGGTACCCTCTCGGGTAATGGATGGTTTTTAGGCATTGGAACTGCTGTGATGCTTTTCTGGCTTGGACCAGGTACACCGGTGATTCCACTCATCATTGTCACAGCATTATTCATACAACGCTATTTACTGATGGACAAATCCAATAAGATTTCCATCAGAGACAAATGGGAAGAACTCAAAGAAAAGGAAAAGAAATCAAAAGAGGATTGAGGGAGAAAAATGAAACTTTTGAAAAGACTATTGATTTTTGTATTGGTCATTGTTGTTATTTTGGTGGCTGGTGTTTTGATCTTAATGAAAGCCATCCATGTGGATGTGACAGACTCCGACTTACCTCAAACGGTTTATACATCGAATGGGGACTTAATGGGATTTGCAGAAAATGCGATGCTTGATTATGTCACAGCAAGTCAAAGTGATCAATATACCATCGTTGAAGAAGTCATCAATTATATCATTTTGGATTCCATTCGCACGAATATCAACGCACAATATGATCCGTTAAGTGATTCGACAGACAATGCAGTCAATCATGTTATCGATTCAGGCATGTTCTATATCGATTATGTCTATGCCACGTTAAATGACAGCAATCAGCTTGTTGTTTGTGCCAGTTTTGGAACCATTGGCTTATTAGCTTCACATTCAGCGTTATACCTCACATTCGATATATCAGTGCAAGTTGTTTTACTCAATGTGAATTTGACATTGACATTAAGTCAAGTTCAAATTGCCGATCAGACGATTTCCATGAGCATGCTTGATTTCATTATGTCTAAGGTTGATAAGACTAGTATTGAAAACAGTATGACAAGTGGCGTCCTCGATCTTGACAACTATACTTATACGCTATCGATGTTGGGATAAACCTATACTACAATGAATTTTAAAACATGAAGGAGTGATGAGATGCTATTCGATCCCATTAAAATAAAAAATTTAGAAATCAAGAATCGCGCAGTCATGCCACCGATGTGCATGTATAGCGCCAATGAAGAAGGATTTGTCAATGACTTTCATTTGGTGCATTATGGCACAAGAGCCATTGGCGGTGTCGGATTAATCATTCAAGAAGCAACAGCCATTACACCCAATGGACGTATATCCATCCATGATCTAGGGATTTGGAGTGATGATCATATGCCAGGACTGAAGCGTATCGCAAAGGTCATCCATGACAATGGTGCGATTGCAGGCATTCAGATTAATCATGCAGGACGGAAAGCTAAAGTGAATCATCCAATTGGACCATCTGCAATCTCTTATGGTGGGGATTATCAAACACCAACAGAAATGACCAAAAGAGATATCAAAGAAACGATTGAAGCATTTAAGGATGCTGCCCATCGCGCTGATAAAGCAGGTTATGATTTATTGGAAATTCATGGTGCGCATGGGTATTTGATTTTTGAGTTCTTATCTCCTATTTCAAATCATCGTTCTGATGAATATAAAGATGGTAAATTGTTCTTAAAAGAAGTCGTTGAAGCCATCAGTAGTGTTTGGCCAAAAGAAAAAGTGCTTGCACTTCGCGTTTCGGCATATGAATATGTGGATCATGGAGCAACCCCAGAGTCGATAGCTGATGCCATCAATTTTGTTAAAGATTTAGGTATTGATTTGATTGACGTTTCATCTGGAGGAAATATTCTTGTTAAAATCAATGCCTATCCTGGATATCAACTGGATCTTGCTAAGAAGATCAAAGATTTGACCGGATTGCCTGTAATTGGCGGAGGACTCATTGGTGATCTTGCTTTGGCAACGCACGCGATTGGATCTGGTCGATGTGACATGGTCTATTTCGGAAGGTTGCTGTTAAGAGATCCATATGTCTTCATCAATCATGCGAAAGATGTTGGATTTGAAATGCCATATCCTGAACCTTACATGAGAGGAAAGAAATAAAAAAATGGAGAACTGTTCTCCATTTTATTTTTTTGCTTGAGATAAAGCATCCTGAACAGCTTGAATGATGCCTAATGACGTTCGGGTTGCACCGCTAACTAAGTTTACATTTGTTGAGTTTGCATTCATGATTTCTTTAGCTATTTTGTAAGCAGCACTTGCAAAATAGGATTGGCTTGATCCTGTTTTATTCACGGTGACGTTCGTGATAATACCATTTGAGATTGTTAGTGTCACTTGTGAAGGGATACCGTTGATCCCAGTACCATTGCCTGTATATGTTCCATCGTTATAACTTGTTGACGTAATAGTTGTTGATGTTGACGAATTGTTTGCGGTGACATAGAGTGTTGAACTGGTAAAACCAAGACCACTAGCCTGAATCAGATAAACTGTCATTAAACCGAAAATGAAGACAGTCATCAGCGCACTCTTTAAGAACTTATGGTTCTTCAAAGGATAGTTGAATAATTTAAGTGTAAAGTATAGTGAGAAGATAGTGATATAAGTCACGATATAAGCAGTATCTAAGATCATCAAATGAAGAAAGATCAAGAAATAGATCACATAAGCTAATTTCTGAATCTTGAACCAAGTCTTGATATTGATGCGCTTTTTGATGAATTGAAATGAAATCGTAAATAGAGGAATCATTAAGATTGCTGCTGAAAATCCTGCGACTTCCAAAGGAAGACTACCCGAAAGAGAAGCAAGAAAATTCAGTAAAAAGTGGGGAAGTAAACTAACGAAACCCAAGATAGAATATTCTTTTCTTACACTTCTCAAACGTTTGCTCATCTTTGATTTTTTATCAAAAGCTCCGGCAAACATAACGATTACAAAAAAGCCCATGCCTAAGAATCCTCGATAGAAGAGCAGGTTAAGGGTTGTATTCGCTGAGAAATATGCAATTGCTGCTAAAATGATCATAATCGTCAAAGCTGGTTTAAAGACTTGACGTACTTGCTTATTGAATCGATAAGCAATAAAACCTAATATTAAAGCAATAATGATGAGTTCCATAATGCTCCTCCTGATTGTGGATACGTGTTTATTATATAAAAAAAGAATGTGAGCGTCATGTGAATGACATGTGAAATTAAATGAAATTTGGTTCATAATATCGCATAATGTATGAATTCCATTGAAAGAATGCATTTCACTTGATGGATCTATAGGATTTATGATAAATATTCTATTTGAGTGCGTATTGCACTATTCTTGTAATTATATTACAATAGAGATATCACATTGAAGAGGTAATTATGAAACTGATCGCACATCGGGGGTTGTCACACAAAGCACCAGAAAATTCAATACCAGCATTTGAACTTGCTGCAGCTAGCAAACCTCACCATGGGATTGAATGTGATATCCATCAGACCAAGGACGACAAGTTCGTCGTTTTTCATGATGATGATCTCAAACGCATGGTCAAATCAGACTTTAAAATTAAAGATTTAACATTTGATGAGCTTGAAACGATGACATTAAAAAGTGGAAGAAATGTCAAGAAGTATATCGAGCTGAAAATACCTAAGCTAACTGAGTATTTGGATATCTGCTCTAAAGGAAATAAGACAGCCGTAATTGAAATCAAACATCTGAATGATATTACGCAAAGCATTCATTTGCTGAATGAACTTGAAGGGTATCCAAAACTTCATATCATCATCATTTCATTTGATATGAACATTCTTAAATTTATCAGGGCATTATCCGATATGCCACTTCAATATCTCACGTCAAAAATCAATGATGATATCATCTATGATTGTCGTGCGAACCGAATTGATTTATCTTTAGATAAAAAAATCATTTCAAAAGATCTTGTGAAACGATTGAAAAAAGAAGGTTTTAAAATCGGAGTATGGACGGTTGATGATCCACTCAGATTTGAAATATACAAAAGAATGGGCGTTCACTATCTGACGTCAAATCGATTATAAAAAAATAAGGAGACGTTATGAAAATTTCAGTAGGTGGCATGATCGCATCAGGAAAATCAACTTTAGTGAAAAGATTAGGTGATGCACTCGATTTACCCGTGATGGAAGAATTCGAAAAAGATGATGAAGTGTTCAACACGCTGCTCAAGTGGCTTTATGAACAAAAAGAAAATGTTGAAATGCTACTTCAGATCTATTTCATCCACAATCATTGGCTTAACCAGCAAAAGTATGCTGGCAATTTCATTGTCGATAGAGATTTGGTTGAGCACTGGTTATTCGCTCAACATAATCTAAAGAGCATGCCAACCATCATGAATATGTATAATGGTGTTTTTCATTCCTACATGAACCAGATCATCAAACCTAACATCTATTTGATTTTGGATGTTGACTGGAAGAACTTTGAAGAACGTGTCATGACCAGAGGTCGTGAACAGGAAATAGAAAATTTCGAAAAAAACAAACCATACTTCTCAAGTTTACTTGACGACTATGTCGTCAAAATAGCCGCACAGTGTTCGATTTATGATATTCCTTATGTCATTATCAATACCAGCGGAAAAACTGAAGATGAAGTTTTTGAGGAAGCACTTTTGCATATCAAAAAATCACAAAAATTAGCATCTTATGAGTTGGAAGACCTCGTCTAGGAGGTTTTCTTTTTTCAATAAAGGAGATGAATTATGGAAACGCATATTCGCACATTGTTTACAGACGATATTTTAGATAAAGCTGGTGCCTTTTACGGAGTGACTCTCAAAGAGTTAAATTTGATCGGTGGGTTTGAAAATTTCATCTATGGATTTACCAAAAACGAACAATCTTATGTCATGCGTATCTCACATAGTGATCACCGAACTTATGAACAAACGCAAGCAGAACTTGATTTTGTGAACTATCTCGCAGATC
>QKIB01000030.1 GCA_003249785.1 Acholeplasmatales bacterium | reverse complement strand
TATGATGTTAGAAACTTTTTTGAAGTTGCTAAAGAATTTGGATCTATGGATGATGTCAAAAGATTAATCGATAAAGCACATGAACTAGGTATTAAGATCATCCTAGATTATGTACTAAACCATACATAAGATGAACATCCTTGGTTCGTTGAATCTAGAAAATCATTCGATAATCCATATCGTGATTATTACATTTGGCATGAAGGAAAAACGGTTGATGGAATCAAAAAAGAACCAACCAATTGGGGGTCCTTCTTTGGTGGTAGTGCTTGGAAATTTGATGAACCAACAGATAGTTACTATATGAAAATCTTTTCAGATAAGATGCCTGATTTGAACTGGAAGAATGAACATGTCCGATCTGAAATGATTGAAGTTGGAAGAAAATGGCTTGAAATGGGCATCGATGGATTCCGGTTGGATGCAGTCTCCCATTTGGACCGTGCACCCTTTGATGATATCGAAAATCGACCCGATCAATATCCGCTCGACTGGCATAAGTTTTCTAACCTACCTAAAGTCCACGATTACTTAAAAGAAATCAATGAAAAACTATTTTCTAAATACAATTGCTTAGCGATTGGTGAAGTTGGTGGTGAAGCATCGATTGAATCTGGTTTGAAATATGCTGCATTTGATGCAAATGAATTATCCATGGTATTCAATTTTGATCATAATTGGTGTAATAACCTCGACCAGGTTTTATCAGCAAAGCAATTGAAAATTAATGTTCCGTGTCTGAAAAATGCTTTTATAAAGTGGCAAACAGCCTTTAAAGACCGAGGATGGCTACCACTCAATTGGCTTAACCATGATCAACCTAGATTGATGAGTCAATACGGAGATTATAAGTATCCTCTTGAATCGGGAAAGCTTTTAGCAACCTTGCTTTATATGATGAGAGGTACACCTTTCATTTATCAAGGTGAAGAAATTGGTATGACAAATTTCTTGTTTGAAGATGTCGATCAATTCAAAGATATTTCGAGTGTGAATGCTTATTATCGATACTTAGAAGAAGATCCTAATCCGATTATTGCCTTGAAAAAAGCAGCGATGAGATCTAGAGACAATCCCAGAACACCAATGCAATGGTCAAGTTCATACAATGCAGGATTCTCCTGGGCAAAACCTTGGATGCCTGTGAATTACGATTTTCGAAAAGTCAATGTTGAAAGATCACTCAAGCATCAAGATTCACTTTGGCATCATTACCAGAAACTGATGCATCTGCGCAGATTTTCTGATTATCATCAAGTGATTACTTTTGGCTCATTCGAAATGATTGATACGGATGATGATCAGATGATCAATTATCTCAGATCTGATTCATCGGATACACTATTAGTACTCAATAACATGACGGATTCGAAATTATACTATGATCTATCAGACTATGAAGTGATCGAAACCGTCATTGCCAATTACAAGAAACAAACCATCAAAGAAAGCATCATGACAATGAAACCTTACGAATCGATTGTACTGAAAGTAAAGGAGAAATTATGAGAAAGACAGGCATACTATTACATATCTCAAGTTTACCGAGTCCATATGGGATTGGAACCTATGGCAAGGAAGCTTACCAGTTCGTTGATTTCTTAGCAAAAAGTGATCAATCCTATTGGCAACTTTTACCGCTAGGACCAACCTCATACGGTGACTCTCCTTATCAGACGTTTTCAGCGTTTGCCAATAACCCTTATTTCATTGATTTGGATATGTTGGTTCAAGAAAAGTTGTTAAAGAAGAATGAAATCAAAGCAACTTTTAAATCTCCAAGATACGTGGATTATCAAGAACTATATGAAGAAAGATTCATTGTTTTGCAGAAGGCATTCAAACGTTTTGACAAACAAAACAAAGCATATCTCCACTTTGTGGAGAAAAATAAGAAATGGCTTGAAGATTATGCCCTTTTTATGGCGATCAAAGTACGTCACCATGGCGCTTCCTGGATGACATGGAATGAAGATTTGAGATTGAGAAAAAAAGAAACCATTTCAAACTATAAGGTATTACTCAAAGATGAAATCGCTTTTTATCAATTCATCCAATTTAAGGCATATGAACAGTGGGATCATCTAAAAGCTTATGCAAATCAAAAAGGGATTAACATGATTGGAGATATGCCAATCTATGTTTCCTATGACAGTAGTGATGTTTGGGCAAATCCACAGTACTTTGACTTAGATAAACAGAGAATGCCCAATCATGTTGCAGGTGTTCCACCTGACAATTTTTCAAAGACTGGTCAATTATGGGGTAATCCACTCTATCAATGGTCAGTATTAGAAAAACACGACTATGAATGGTGGGTTGATCGGGTTGCTTCATCTATGGAACTCTTTGATATGATTCGAATCGATCATTTCATTGGATTCCAGAATTACTACAGTATTCCATATGGCGAAAAAACAGCTGTAAAAGGTGAATGGAAAAAAGGTCCTGGTATCAAGCTTTTTAACACCATCAAAGCGAAGTTAGGTGATGTTAATATCATTGCTGAGGACTTAGGTGTCGTTACACCAGAAGTCAGAGCACTACTTAAAGATACGGGATTCCCAGGTATGAAATTATTGCAGTTTGCATTTGATTCGAGAGAAGAAAGCGACTTTATCCCATATCTTTATACCAGAAACTTGATTGCTTATACGGGAACGCATGATAATGCCACCACTGCATCTTGGTTTGAAACATTGCCTAAAGAAGATCTTGCTTATTGCTTGAAATACATCAATCATTCCGGTAATCAGAATAAGGTTGATAGTCTGATAAAAGCGACCTTAGCATGCGTAGCAGATACGACAATCATTCCGATGCAAGATTATCTCCATCTTGGTGATGAAGCAAGAATGAACATTCCATCGACGACAGGAGACAACTGGCGTTGGCGTTTAGAGAATGGTGAAATCACACAAAGATTAGCAACAAAACTCAAAGGTTATGCAAATTTATACGGAAGAGGAAAAACAAAGGATAGTTAATCTATCCTTTTTGACTAAAATATGAAACATTTTTATGGTGTCAATCTTGGTGGTTGGTTTGTTTTGGAATCTTGGATGAAACCTGCATTATTTAAAGACATTGAATCCAAAGATGAAACCGGATTTTGTCTCAAAAATACACAAGCGAAACAAGATTTGATTAAACATTGGGAAACTTATCTGACAAAAGCTGATTTTATAGAAATGAAATCTTTGGGTATCACACATGTCCGTTTACCCATTCCATGGTGGTTTGAAGGGGATACACCTTATTTCAGTTCATTACCCTATATCCATCAGGCGATGCAATGGGCAACAGAGGCAGACCTCAATGTTCTTTTAGATCTTCATACAGCTCCAGGTTGCCAAAATGGGTTTGACAACGGTGGGATTGAAGGACAAATCGGTTGGCATTTGGATCCTTTAAACATTGATTTGACGATTGAAAAATTAGAAAAGATCACTCATAATTTCAAGGATTACCCTTCATTTTGGGGTATTGAAGTATTAAATGAACCACATCCATCTGTTCCTTTTGAGATTCTGTTTGACTTTTATAGAAGAAGTTATGAAGTGATTAGAAAACAGACAAATCAAGTGATTGTTTTCCATGATGCATTTCGCCCAAAAGATGAAAAATGGAAAGATTTCTTTCATCATCAGCAGTTCGAAAACGTCATGTTTGATTTGCACCTTTATCATTGTTTCGATCAAAAACTTGTCAAAGGATCGATGCAAGATCACATCGATGAGATACTTAAACAAAGACTACCTATGATTAAAGCACTATCTGAGTGGATTCCCGTTATCATTGGTGAATGGTCACTTGGTGTCAATTATCATGAGATGCAAAAATCAGATGGTTATGATGAAAAACTCTATGATCGTATTTTTGCTGATTTACAGCTCTATGCATATGCACATGCTGCAGGAGATTTCTTTTGGAACTACAAACAGGAAAATGATCGTACTGGCTGGCATTATCGAAAACTCATTGAACTCGGAATCTTACCAAAACCAAGTAAGTTAAAATAAAAAAAGGAGCTTGGCTCCTTATTTTTTTGTTAAAAAACATTCACGCGTTTTAAGAAAGATCGAGTTCTTTCCTCTTTAGGCTTGACAAAAATCAGGTCAGGTTTTCCTATTTCAACGATGACCCCTTCTGCCATAAAGACGACACGATCAGAAACTTCTTTGGCAAAAGCCATTTCATGTGTGACAATCACCATTGTCATACCGGCATTTGCAAGATTGCGCATGACGGCAAGTACTTCACCAACCATTTCTGGATCAAGCGCTGAAGTTGGTTCGTCAAAAAGCATGACATCCGGTTTCATTGCTAAAGCACGAGCAATCGCAACTCTTTGTTTCTGACCTCCAGATAATTGATTTGGAAATGCGTCAATCTTATCCCCAAGTCCGACCTTGATCAGAAGATCTGTAGCAAGTGCTTTTGCTTGCTCAGCATCCATTTTCAAAACCAATCTTGGAGATAAAGTAATATTATCTAAGACACTTAAATGTGGAAATAAGTTAAATGATTGGAAAACCATGCCCATTTTCTGTCTGAGTTGATTGATATTTTTATCCTTAATGCTAAGCTCTTTTCCTTCGAAAATAATATGTCCATCGGTTGGAACTTCCATGAGATTCATACAACGTAGTAAGGTTGATTTTCCAGATCCAGAAGGTCCAATGATTGAAACGACTTCGCCTTTCTTAATGGATAAATCAACACCAGAAAGCGCATGAATGGTGCTCTTAAAGGTCTTTTTTAAGCCATTAATCACAATTAAGTTATTACTTTGCGTCTGCATAATGCAACCTCCGTTCGACTCGATTCATCAATTTGGATAATGGATAAGTGAGCATCAGATACATGAGTCCAGCAACAATATAGAGTTCAGTCACTGCAGGCGAATTCGCTTTTAATATGCCGACTTGATACATCAATTCAGCAATACCTAAATACATGAAAATTGATGTTTCTTTGATGATAGTGACAAACTCATTTCCTAAGGCAGGAAAGATGTTCTTGATGGCTTGAGGTAATATGATTTTTCTCATGGTTAAAGCGCTGCTCATTCCTAGACTTCTAGCTGCCTCTGTTTGACCACGATCAACAGCTTGGATACCGCCACGAATGATTTCACTAATGTAAGCGGAACTGTTGATGAGTAAAGCAACCAAACCAGGAATGAAGCTTCCCATATCAATTCCACCGATCAGAAACAACGGAATATTCAAAACTTGATAAATTAACAAAACCTGAACAAGCATCGGTGTACCACGAATGATTTCAACATAAGCTGTTGCAGGGACCATAAGCGCCTTTTTTCCCGATAGACGCATTAGAGCTGGTACAAGTGCCAGAATGCTTCCTAAGACCACAGCAAGAAATGCAAGAACTAAGGTCATCAAAAGACCTTGGAAAAGCAAACCTAGCTTGTATGGATCGAGCAAAAAGGAAAAACTGATGAGAATCTTGACTCCCATTATTCTGAATATTGGGATAACCAAGAAACAATCAAACCTTGGGCATTCAGATCATCAATAACTTGGTTGATTACAGTAAGTAATGCAGTGTTACCTTTTTGAACGGCAACAGCATTTCCATCATAACCATCTAATGTATCAAGATGCAGTTTAACAAAATCAGGATATCCGTTGTTGATATGTGTATCTGCAACGGGACCTTCAGTGAATAATGCATCAATCTGTCCGTTATTCAAATCACTCAAGAGCTGGTTCAAGTCTTGGACAATCTTCTTGGTCGCAAGTGGTGTAAAAAGTTCAGCAAACTCAGCTTGAATCGATCCTGTTTGTGCTCCAACACGGACAGTATCCTTATTCAAATCATCGATGGTCTGATATGTTGCAACATCAGTGTTCTTAATCAAAACGACTTGTTCAACGGTTGCTTCAGTGTAATAAGATTTTGAAAAATCGACAATCAATTCTCTAGAAGGTGTTGGTGTCATTGCTGCAATGACAAAATCAACTTTTCCTGAACGAACATCTTCAATCAAGAAATCGAAACCTTTGTTGATGACTCTCAAGTTCTTACCTAAAGCTCTTGCAACTGCTTTAGCAATCTCGATATCTACACCTGCAACAGTGTTTTTACCTGTTTTAGCATCTTGAACGATATTTTCGTATGGAGGATAATCGGCAGAAGTTGCCATGGTTACATATTCTGTGTAACTTTCATCCAAAACGAAATCAAAAACATTGGAGCTATTGGTGCAAGCAGATAAGCTTAATCCACCGATAGCAAGTAAGAATAACATTAAAACTTTCTTCATTTTTATTTCTCCTTTATGATTAAAAAAAAGCCATAGCTGGCTTTAGATTACTGTATACTCAAGGGTGGCACCCTATCTTTGCAAAATAAGCTGGCTTTTTTTATTGATAACATAGTAGCATAGATTGTTAAAGTTTTCTATACTTTTATGTCATTTTCTTTGATTTGAAAACGTTATCAAGTCTACTCATGAAAAAGATAAAACTTTGAGGTTCAAAAAAAACCGTTTAAGAATTGACTTTTTTGCAAAAATAACTTATAATAACGTTGCTGAAATAAGGAGGATATAGACATGATATTTGAGCGTATTAAAGAAATGATTGTAGAAGAACTTAACGTCCCTGAAGAAAAAATTACTTTAGAAGCTAGACTTGCAGAAGATCTTGGTGCTGATTCAATTGATGCTGTTGAACTCATTATGAACATCGAAGATGAGTTTAATGTACAGGTTAGTGATGAAGATGCACAAGGCATCAAAACTGTTGGAGACTTAGTTAAGTACGTTGAAGCTTTGAAATAACGCAAAAGGGGAATAGAAATTCCCTTTTTTTGTTTTCAAATCCTCTTTTTTTTTATATAATAAATGTAACATCGAAAGAAGGTATCAACCTATGTATTATAATTTCAAAGAAATTGAACCGAAATGGCAGTCTTACTGGTATGAACAAAAACTATTCAAAACACAGGAAACAAGACTTAAGGAAAAATTCTATGTTTTGGATATGTTCCCATATCCCAGTTCAAGTGGACTTCATGTCGGACACATTGAAAACTACACAGCGACAGACATCATCAGTCGCTTCAAGCGCATGCAAGGCTACAATGTACTTCATCCTATGGGATGGGATGCTTTTGGTTTGCCTGCTGAGCAATATGCATTATCCACAGGTAAGGATCCAAGAAGCTTTACCTATCAAAATATCGAAAATTATAAGAGACAGATCATTCAGTCAGGCAAAGGCATAGACTGGGATCGTGAACTTGCAACATCGGATCCTACTTATTATAAATGGACTCAATGGATTTTCAAGAAAATGTTTGAACATGGTCTTGCAGTCTTAAAAGATGTAGAAGTCAATTGGTGTGAAGGTTTAGGCACTGTCCTTGCTAATGATGAAATCGAATTGGTTGATGGCAAGATGGTCTCAGAGAGAGGCAATTATCCTGTTGTCAAGAAAGCTATGCGTCAATGGGTCCTAAGGATTACTGCATATGCTGATCGTCTATTAGATGATCTGGAAACGTTAGATTGGCCAGATCACTTAAAGGAAATGCAACGCAACTGGATTGGCAAAAGCAATGGTGCCATGATGACATTTGCTGTCGATCAGAGCACTGAATCATTTGATGTTTTTACCACGAGACCCGATACAATCTATGGAGCAACCTACTGCGTTCTAGCACCAGAGCATCCACTTGTGCTTCACATCACAACAGAAGATGAAATCAAGCAAGTCAAAGAGTATATTGAACTAACCAAACAGAAGACTGATGTGGACCGTTCGATGGATAAAACCAAAACAGGTGTCTTCACGGGAGCATACGCGATTAATCCATTAAATCATAAGAAAGTGCCTGTCTGGGTTGCCGATTACGTGCTACCTCATTATGGAACAGGTGCAGTCATGGCGGTACCCGCACACGACGAAAGAGATTTTGAATTCGCACAAATCCATGGATTAGACATCGTTGAAGTTGTTCAAGGTGAAGCGGATGGTGCATTTGTTGGAGATGGCATTCATTTCAATAGTGGCATCATCGATGGTTTATATAACGAAGAAGCAAAAGTTAAAATCATTGAATTTTTAGAAAAAACCAATCAAGGGTATGGACATAGCACCTATAAATTAAGAGATTGGGTCTTTTCAAGACAGCGTTATTGGGGTGAACCTTTCCCTGTGATCTATGATCAAGATGACAATATTCATGTCCTTAAGGATGATGATCTGCCATTAGAATTACCAATCCTTAAGAATATCAGACCGAGTGGAACCGGAGAAAGTCCACTTGCAAATGCACATGATTGGCTAACAGTCAATTATCACGGCATCAAAGGTAGAAGAGATACCAACACGATGCCTCAACTTGCTGGATCTTCATGGTATTTCATTGGATATATCTTAAAAAATCATTTAGGTCTAGTACCACTGAATACTGAAGAAGCGAAAAAACTTTTGGATCGTTGGTTACCTGTTGATGTGTATGTCGGAGGAACCGAACATGCTGTAGGTCATCTACTCTATTCACGATTCTGGACGAAATTCCTCTATGATCTTGGATTGGTTTCCGTCAAGGAACCATTCAAAAAATTATTTAATCAGGGTATGATTCTAGGTAGTGATCATTCCAAAATGAGCAAATCGAGAGGCAATGTCGTCAATCCTGATGAAGTCTATGAATCTCATGGTGCAGATTCGCTGCGTTTATATGAAATGTTCATGGGTCCTCTTGAAGCTGAAAAACCATGGTCAACCGATAGTTTGAATGGATCTAAAAAATTCCTAGATCGCGTCTGGCGCATGTTTGAGTTTCCTATTGTTAAAGATGAAGTCAAAACGTTAAGAACTGTCTATCATCAGACCATCAAGAAGGTAACTGAAGATTTTGATAAACTGGCATTCAATACTGCTATCAGTCAAATGATGATCTTTGTGAATGAAGTCTATAAAGAACAAACCATCGGTAAAGAGATGGCCAGAGGTTTCTTGAAACTCTTGAATCCAGTGTGTCCACATATCACAGAAGAAATCAATAAAGAAATACTGAAACAAAATGAGGAATTGATTTATTCAGATTGGCCAGTCTATAATGAAGCCTATCTTGTTGTTGATGAGGTTGAAATTGTCGTTCAAGTTAACGGTAAACTTAGAGCACGCTTTGTTGCTAAGTTTGATGAATCACAGGATGTCTTGAAAAAAGAGGCAATGGAACTCGATAATGTCGTTCGGCATCTTGAAGGATTGACTATCAGAAAAGTGGTCGTTATCCCGAATAAACTCGTCAATATTGTCGCAAATTAACAAAAATCGCCCTAAAGCTTGAGACTTTGGGGTGATTTTGTTTCAAATGTTGGTGTAAAATAGAAATAAACCAATAAAAACACACCATCTTTTGTATATCTAACGTAAGGGGAAGTTATGGACAACATACATGAAATCATCGAAGAACTAAAGAGAAGGGATTATTCATCTTTTGACACATTCTATCATCTTACCAAAAATCAGGTTTTTTATGCGATTGTCACCATTATTAAAGACAAGTCACTGGCTGAAGACTTGATGCAGGACACGTATACGAAGTTTTTGGAAAAGATTGATGACTACAAGTCAAACTCGAATCCCTATGCATACTTATCAACGATAGGCAGAAATCTGGCGATCAATCTCTATAATAAAAGGAAAAGAGAAGTCGTATCCGATGAGCTGATGGAATCATTTGCTGCACCTGAAGTTGAAGAACCCAATGATGAGATCTTTAAGATTCTGGATCTTTTAGAGCCACTAGAAAAAGAAATCGTCACACTTCATGTCATCAATGATTTGAAATTTAGGGAGATTGCAGAAATCGTTGATAAACCACTAGGCACCGTCTTGTGGATTTATAATAAAGCCATTAAAAAATTAAAGGAAAGGGCGGAAGACTACATATGAGAAAAAAAGAACTTCTTAATTTAATCAAAACAAAAGCAGCAGAAGTTGAAATCAAGGATCTGTCCCAATCCATTCTGGAAAAGGTTCGTCTTTTACCACAGGAACAACCAGTCATACAAGAACCTATACAAAGACGTCGATTATCATTCAAACCGATTTATTTATCTGCGCTATCGATTGCAACTGCAGTATTCGCCTTTCTATTGATCTATTCGCCATCTGCACCACTACCTACTATTAGTGATGTCAATAGCGTCATGGCATTTTCTGCAGTGTCAGCATCCAGTATCGCTGAATATTCCATCGATCTGCTATCCAATGAAGATTCAGTCAGTTTATCCAGTGGATACTTTGCACTAGATACCTCTGACACACCACTGATTGATGGTGAATTAGATACCATATCCACGTATCTTGGAATGATGGAACGTATCTTGAATAGTGATGGAAACTTTGACTATACATTTAGCGCATCTGGTTCCAATGGATATCAATATCAGTTGACGTTCACAACCAAGGATTTGATGGATGTTGAATCAACCTATACATTAATGTATAACCGTGTCGATGATCAAGAAAATCACATCTACACAATCAATGGCGTTCTTAATTTTGGTGATATGACCTATATGATTTCAGGTAGCTCTGATATCACAGATCCACACCTGTTTCAATTCAGAATTGCAGTGGATCAAAACAATTATATTGATGTGAACTATGAAATCGATGATGCTGTCAATCGTTATCAACTTTCAATCACTGAAAATGCTGTTACAGTTCAAGCTGTTAACCTTGAAGTCAAGGAAATGAATCAAGTAAGAACCGTCATGATGGATTTCGTTCAAGGGAATGCAACAGGTTCTTATTCATTCCAAATTGAAAATGTCGATTCCGTTCGCACCATGCGTATTGCATATTACATCTATAACCAGATCTCTGAAACTGGCAAGATTGATGTGACAGTCAGTCAGTCTGGAACAGAAACGACTTACGTTATTACAGTTACACCTAAAGGCAGAACACCTTTTGTCATCACACCTTCCAGAGGAAGACCAAGCAATGCAGGTCATCCTGGCGGGTATGGCAATCAAAGTTTATAAAATGCTATAGTTTTCCAATAAAATAAGGGTTGGTTTTGTATAATAAACGAACAAGGAGGAATTACCAATGAAAAAATTAACTTATGTCTTGAGTTTTGTCTTTGCTTTAGCAACTGTATTGGTTGCAGTTGGATGTACTGCAACACCTAGTTCAGCACCAGAAACGGATACTTATCTCACGCTTGACTTTAGTTCAAGCACAACAAATACGAGTGCAAGTGCTTATACAAGCTTGAGCTCATCAACGACTTTATCCACGGATGACACAACAACTGAAGTTGTCAGTCCAAGTATTGAATTGATCGTATCTGCAGCAGGCATTGTTGTTTATGCGAATCCACTTAATGAAAATGGTGGCGTCTTATTAGCAAACATCGATGTAATTGGATTAACTATGGAAGAAGCAACCAACCAACTGATTGATGAAGCCATCGCTCTTGGATTTATCGATATCAATTCCGAATCAGCACTTGTTACGGTTTCAGCTGTTTGTGATAACCCTGAAATCGGTGCTCAGATCCGTGATCGTCTCAAAGCACATATCAATGATGCATTCATGACTCGTGCAATGATGGGGCGTGCAGAAGATAAAGGCTTCACACCTGAATTTCTTGCAGAAGCTGAAAGTTATGGTGTTACACCAGGTTTCCTATTCTTAGCACAAACTGCAGTCTATGTTGATGAAACACTGACTTTAGAAGATGCACTAGCTATGCCAGAAGCTGACCTGATTCAAATCGTTGAAGCAGCAAGAGAAGCAAATATTGCAGCAGTTCAAGCATTGAGAGACGAATTTATTGCAGCAAGAGATGCACTCGTTGCTGAATATCAACCACAGATTCAAGCGCTTGAAGATCAAATTGCAGCAGCAACTGAAGATACAACAGATCTACAGGCACAACTTGATCAACTGATCGCTGATTTCCAAGCAGCACTTACTGCACTTCGTGATGACTTCCATACACAAGCAGAAGCATTAAGAAGTGAATTCCAAGCTGAAAATGCATTAAGAGTTCAAGAACATCGTCAAGCAGTTGAAGCTTTCATGAATCGTATTCAAGAAAGAAGAGATGCAATGCAAAGTGCGATTGAAGAATTCCAAGGTAGACGCCCATAATCCCCTTATGGGAATTGAAATAGAAAAAGACGGAAGCTAATGGCTTTCGTCTTTTGCTTTATAAACCATATAAATATAAGGTGGTAGATTGTCTTGAAAAGGCAGATCCACCTTTAATACTTTATAATAGTTTGTATCAAGTGTTTTCAGATAAACTGTGAGTGCAACGGATTCTTGCTCTCCTGCTTCATGACCACGGTAGACAACCACTTGAATGAATCCAGATGGATGTAATGCTTTTAGCATAAAATCAATCGTTTTGATGGTAGTTTTTGGTTGAGTGGTTATTTTTTTATCACCATTGGGTAGATAACCCAAATTGAAGATTGCACCTTTGAAGGTTGATAGGTAGTTTGAAAAGTGTTCATGACTGTCATGGATTAACGTGATGTTGGTTAATTGTTCAGATTCGATTTTCTTCTGTGTTTCACGAAGTGCTTTTTCTTGTATATCGAAAGCATAGACATGCTTGGCATGTTGAGCAAGAAATAGAGTATCATGTCCATTGCCCATTGTTGCATCAATAACGATATCATCTGAACCTATCACTTGAGATAGAAGCAGATGTGCCGTTTCTAAAATCAGATTATTTTTCATAATAATCACCCTGATAGAGATTAAGCTTTCTTAAATTCTTATCGATTTCGTTGGTCACAACGAACTTTTTTTTCGTCCAAATTGGACCCAGAAGCTTTTCAGCAGGTGCATCACCCGTGAGACGATGGATGATGATGTCTTTTCTTAACCAAAGGATTTGCTCAGTCGTGATGTCGACATAATCCTCTAGAGAAAGTAGTTTCCATGGATTTTTTTGATATTCAACACCCATTTTGGTTTTTTCCATGATGTGAAGCATATGAATCTTGATCCCTTGGATATCAAGAGTGTTGATATGCTTGACTGTATCAATCATCATGGCTTTCGTTTCACCAGGTAGTCCATTGATGATATGCACGACCACTTCGATATTTTTCTCTCTTAATCGATGCACTGCTTCATCAAAACAGGATAAATCATGTGCACGATTGATCAGATCAGAAGTATCTTGATGGATGGTCTGGAGACCAAGTTCAACCTGGACAGGCATTCTTGTGTTGAGCTCAGCTAAATAATCGATAACATCATTAGGTAAAGCATCAGGTCTTGTAGCAATCGATAGCATCACGATGTTTGGATCAAGAGTGATTGCTTCTTCATAGAGGACTTTCAGTTTTTCCAAAGGCGCATGTGTATTGGTGTTTGCTTGAAAATAGGCAATATAATAGGCATCTTTCCATTTTTGATGCATCATCGTTTTGATTTTTGTAAATTGGAGAGCTAGTGGTTCATGCTTGTTCCCTGCAAAATCACCACTACCTAAAGCAGAACAAAAACTACAACCGCCATAGGCAACAGTTCCATCGATATTGGGACAGGTAAAGCCACCATTCAGTGAAACTTTAAAGACCTTTTTGTTAAATTTCTGCAAATAATAATTGTTTAGTGTGTTGTAATGTTTTTCTGCGTTCACCAAATTCATTTTTTTCACCAAATTCATTTTATCATAAAAGCTTTATTATGATATAATAAGGGTCAAGGAGTTGAAGGTATGTTCAAGAGATTTACAACAAGTTTATCCAAACCCTCACAGACCATTTTTTTTATGAAGGATTCATGGAAAAAAGTGGTTCCATACATCTTCTTGATGCCCCTCATTCTCATCATACCATTTTTGTTGAGTCATTTTGCTGATCCATCAATGAATCTCTCAACCTATCAAGCCTTGAAGGATACCGTTGAGACTGACTTTAGAAACCCTGATGCAGCAATCACAGATGGCATACTCACTTATGATACACCTTTTTCAGCAACATTTGCTTATTTTACGTTATATGTTGGTGAAACTGTTTATGATCCAAGAACCATAGCGATCGTTTTCGAACAGGATTCACTGGTATTATATATCTCAAACATTGAAATTTCCAAAGCGCGTTATGAAACACTTGGACTCACCAATCATGATTTTTCATCGACGGATCCAGAGAATCTTCGAGGTCTTGATATTGCACTTAAGACATTTATGGAAAATCAACCTGCCATTTTCTGGTCTGATCTGGTGATTGAATATATGTTTCATCTGACCGATTTTATGATGGTAATCATCTTGATGAGTATGTTGATGTTTTTATTTAACATTGGGATGCAGATGCCCTATCGTGCAAGATTCAAGCTTTCTGTCTACCTGACCACTATTTGGATTATTTCAGAATTTATCTTGACTTTATTTCATTTACAAGCACTGGCTTTCATCAGTCTGGTTGCTACCTATATCTATCACGTGATCGCCTATCGATCCATGACATTCATCAAGAAAGGAGCGATTTGATGGGAAAAAACAAGTTCACCTTATTTTTGGAACAGTCGAAATTTGCTTCGCCTATTTTGAACTATGCGACACTCAAAGATGTCACAATTGATCAACATTCGAAAGCATGGATTTTCAACATCGAACTTGAAGATGTCATCGAATCCGAATCCTTATTGCCTTTCATCCAAAATTTGAAAAGCTATTTTTATGTACCAAAAGTACTTTCTAGTGTCGATGTCAATCTTTCATACAGAACATTAGAATCCTATGGAAAACACGCCATGGGCTATTTTGATTATGCCATTATCCAACTTTCTAAGGAAAAAGCACGATACATGGTCTTAAAGAATTTCAAGATTCGATATGAACATGATGAGTTCATCATTTCCATTGATCAGGATAGCACTTATATTCAAGATTATTTTTCTGAAATCAAGGATATTTTCAAAGGATTTGGCTTAGAAGTAAAGATCAAATTAGAAGTTATTCATACCATGGTACCTACAAGTCAGATGATCGAGTCATCGATTGTCGAACAAAGCAAGGTCCTTGAGCAGAAACAAGAATATGCTAAACAAGCCATTAAACAGACCAAAAAAACATTCTCAAAGAAGAGCAATCCTCTTGCAGTACCCATTTCGGAAATTCCACTTGATCAGTATCGTTTGGATCAATATAAGAATGAAAAAGGCGATACCAATTTTCTGATTGAAGGGACAATCTCTAAACATGAAATCAGAAAACTCACCAATACGTCATTGATGTCTTTTGTTTTAGGTGACGAAGATGATGCAATCTATGTTAAGAAATTCTTGAAATCAGATCGTGACTTTTCGATTGCTGAATCCTTTAAGGATGGTGACTTAATCCAAGTTGAAGGTAATGCTCAGTTTGATACATATCAAAAAGATGTGGTCATCTTTGCCAGAAGCATCACACCAATCCAAAAAAGCAAGAAAGAAGAAAGATTGGATAAAGCTAAAGACAAGCGTATCGAGTTTCATGTCCATACGAAGATGTCCAACATGGATGCTGTGACTGATGTTTATGAATATGTCGATCAAGCGGTTAAGTGGGGTCATGAAGCGATTGCGTTTACCGATCACAATGGGCTATATGCGTATCCCGATATTTATAAAGCAACCAAAGGCAAGGAAATCAAACCGATTTATGGTGTTGAACTTGATTTCGTTGATGAAGCAAGCTTCAAGATCACATCGGATACTGATCGAGAAATTTTGCTTAAAGATGCGAAATATATCGTCTTTGATATCGAAACAACTGGGTTGTCAGCAACCAGAGACAAGATCATTGAAATTGCTGCAGTTAAGATTGAAGCTGGATCGATTACTGAAAAGTACCAGACCTTCATCAATCCCGTCGAGCCGCTTTCTACTTTTACTACAGAACTCACTGATATTACCGATGAAATGTTAGAAAATGCACCAACCATTGATCAAGCACTTCCAGAATTTTTGAAATTCATCGAGTCTGGTGTTTTGGTTGCTCATAATGCGTTATTTGACGTTGGACATATTAAAGAAAATGCAAAAGCATTGAGTTTAACCTTCGATGACTCTTTGGTCATCGATACTTTAAATCTTGCAAGATATTTCTATAACGACTCACTCAAACGGTTTAATCTCAAGGCGCTTGCCAAACAATTTAAAGTCAAGCAAGAGCAGCATCATAGAGCTGAAGATGACGCGTTTGTTACCGCACAAATCTGGTTATCCATGCTCAATGATTTACTTAAGAAAAACATCAAACAGTTTCATGAAATCAATGAAGCCATTGATGAGAAGGAATCCTGGAAACATATCAGACCTGATCACATCAATGTGCTGACACAAACTCAAGAGGGTTATAAGAATCTCTTTAGAATTATCAGTGATGCACTGACCACACATTTTTATGGTGGTCCAAGAACCTTAAGATCGGTCCTTGAAAAGTATCGTGAAGGACTACTGGTCGGTAGTGGTTGTTCCAATGGTGATGTATTTGAAGCGGCACTTAACCAAAGTGATGAAGATCTGATCAAAAGAATCTCCTACTACGACTATATTGAAGTCCAACCACCAGCTGCCTATAAGCATCTTAAGGAAGGACTTGGTGCTTATGCTGATGAAATCATTGAAGCTGTCTTATCCAAGATTGTTAGATTTGCTAAAGAACAGAACAAGATAGTGATCGCATCTGGTGATGTGCACTATCTGGACAAAAAAGATGTACTCTACCGGGAAATCTACATCCGTACACCACTGGTTGGTGGAGGGATCCATGAACTTTCTAAGTATAATGAAATGCCAGAACAGTATTTTCTCACAACCGATGAAATGCTTAAATCGATGGGCTTTTTAGGTGAAGAACTTGCTTATGAAATCGTTGTTAAAAACACGCAATATTTAAATAGTTTGATTGAAAAGATCCAAGCATTCCCCAAGCAGCTTTATTCCCTTCCTAATGAT
>QKIB01000102.1 GCA_003249785.1 Acholeplasmatales bacterium | reverse complement strand
AAACGCATCTGCTTGATATCATAATGCACATAAAAAGGATATAGAGAGATAATCTGATTGAAGTGAGCTACTTGATAAAAGGAGTAAATACCAATTTTTTTCTTGCGGTTGGAAATCTCAAAATCAACAAGAACGCCTTTTCTCAAATACATAAAAAACGTTTTGAAAAGTCGATTGGAAAGATAGAATCCAATCTTTCTGCCATCGATGATGAGATAAAAAACTTTGATTGAATTATCGACGCTGTGAATGATTTTTCTCATGAAAGTGCCTCTTTGATCTTTTGAATGACTTCAGAAGGGATACCCAATGATTTCAATGTTTCATCATCAGCTTCTTTAATATCATCAATACTTTTGAAATGGCTCAATAAAGCTTTTTTTCTTTGCTCGCCAATCCCTGGTATATCATCAAGGATGGATTGATTGGATAGTTTAGTTCTGGTCGAACGATGGAAGTCGATGGCGAATCTGTGGACCTCTTCGGATATTTTTAGTAAGAGCTTATAAAGATCACTGTTTTTCAATAATGGAATGACTTCATCCTCATAAACCAGTGCTTCAAGTTGGTGTTTTGTATTTTTCTTCAGACCAGCAATCTTGATTTTCATGCCAAGTGAATCTAGGACTTCTTGAGCAGCATGAATCTGACCCTTACCACCATCTACCAAAATGAGATCTGGTTGCTCAAGCTGTTCCAACAAAATTTTTTGATATCTGCGATAAGTGACTTCCTTCATAGCCTGATAGTCATCATTTGTGGTTGTTTTTAAATGATATTTTCGATAGCTCTTCTTATCGAATTCACCATTTCTAAAAACAATGAGTGCTGAGATTGGTGCAGTTCCAAAGAGCTGTGCGTTATCAAAAACTTCAATCACATGGATTTTCTTTCCAATCAATGTATCCAGCTCATCCAATGCTTTTTGTTTTTGTTCGTCTTTATGTCGATAGAGCATGAAATGATGTTCAAGGTCATAATCCGCATTCTTTGATGCCATATCTGTAAGTTTCTTCTTGTCTCCCTTTTTGGGCATTTGTGCTTTGGATCCAAAATAGGTTTCGATGTCTGCTTCAGTGAATCTGTCGCTAAACAGGAGTTCATCAGGCATCAAAGTTTCATAATATTGTTGAAGATAGCTCATAACATGATCAACAGGATCATCAAGATACGTGAAAACAATTTGGTGGTGATCGATCATCTTACCTTGTCGCATAACCAAAATCGCCAGAGATACATCATCTTTATTGTATGCATAACTAATGATGTCTCGATCCTTGAAATCATTGAGATTGATGATTTGTTTTTCGAGTGTCGATTCGATATGTAAAATCATATCCCTATATTCAATGGCTTTTTCATACTCCATGTTCTGGCTAGCTGTATCCATTTCATGATTGAGTTTGGCAAGAACCCCTTTAGTTTCACCTTTCAGAAATTGTGTGACTTCAGAAAGGATATCACTATAATCAACATCTTTATGGATACAGGGGCCAAGACATTGACCAATGTGATAATACAAACATGCTTTTTGTGGCAATGTCTCGCATTTTCTTAAGGGGTATAGACGATTGAGAAGTCTTGCTGTTTCTCTTGCTGCATAGACATTGGGGTACGGTCCGAATAATTTACCTTTGGTATTCTTTTTTCTGACCACTTCAAGTTTTGGATATTTTTCTTTAGTGAGTTCGATATAGGGATAACTCTTGTCATCCATCAGTCTGATATTGTATTTGGGCAGATATTGTTTGATTAGATTACTTTCCAGAATCAAAGATTCACGTTCACTATTGGTCAGGATATAAGAAAAATCGCGAATCTCGGATACCAGACGCGTTGTTTTTTCGTTATGTGCTCCTGTAAAATAGGATTTCACACGATTCTTCAGATTTTTCGCTTTACCGACATAGATGATATCTTGATGTTCGTTTTGCATCAAATAGCATCCAGGTTCACCTGGCAACAGCGCTATTTTTTCTTTCAAATTCATGGAATCACCATCTCTATTGTATCATAACCGTGCATCCTTGACATGAACGGGAATAAAAAAAGCGTTGGACGCTTTTTTTCAATTAGGATTCAAATTCAATTTTGACTTTGTCATCAAGGATTTCTTCTAATGCAATACCTACTGATTTAACACATAATGCATTATCAACCGATAACTTTTCCGATTCTAGAATTTCAGCAACTTTACTTGCTGCATAAACCAATTTGTATTTGGAATCAATCTTGTTTAATAATTTGTCAATGGATGGATATCTCATACCGTCTTTGTTCTTCATATTTTTATTCTCCTATCATCTTAATGTAGTTGTGAATCGATCGTTCTGTTCTCGCATGTTCCGCACGGATGATTGCCATGATGCGGTCAGCGGCATTGTCAACGTCGTCATTGACGACAATATAGTCATATTTATGCGCAAGCAAAAACTCAGACTCTGCTTTTTTCATTCGTTTCTCAATCATTTCGATTGGCTCGGTTCCACGATTTTTTAAACGTTCATATAAAGCTTTCTTTCCAGGTGGAACCAAGAAAATGAATACAGCTTCTTTCATTTGCTTTCTGACTTGCAGAGCGCCTTCAACTTCAATTTCCAAGACAACTTCTTTGCCTTTGTCAAGTTGTTCTTCGACCTTGTCTCTTGGTGTTCCATAGTAGTTGCCGACAAATTCAGCCCATTCAAGAAATTTGTTTTCTTTAATGCGAGCCAAGAATGTTTCTTTATCGACGAAATAATAGTCTACACCATCAACTTCGCCTGGTCGAGGAGGTCTTGTAGTCATGGATACCGAGTAGACAAGATCGTGATGAGGCATTTGAAACAATGCTCTACGAACAGTACCTTTTCCTACGCCTGAAGGTCCGGATATGACAATCAATAATCCTCTTTCATTCAGTTTCATAGGCTCCTCCTTAACTACATGAACTTATTTCTTATTATATATGATAAACCGATGATAGTAAATAGATATGAGATTTTATTCGTTAGAATAACGCTTACACAGGCTTCATTAAGCCAATTTTGTGATAAAATGTTAAAGAGGTGTCCTATGGTATTTGATGGTTTTGTAATCTACCACTTAATTAAAGAATTGAATCCGCTTCTAGAAAAAGCAAGATTGGAAAAAATCACTCAAACGCATGAAATGTCGTTTGTTTTTGCATTTTACCTCAAAGGATCTCGTCAATATCTTGCGATTGATCTCAGTTCTCATCACTTCGGTTTTCACTTAACGGAACGAAAAGTGGACCACAGTGAATCTTCACAATTTCTGATTACGCTCAAGAAACATCTTGAAGGTGCAATCCTATCTAATATCAAACAACAGAATACTGATCGTGTCATCATTTTCGATTTCATCGTCAATGATTTCATTGATGGACAGATTCATAAATCTCTTGTTTTCGAGGCGATGGGCAAGCATTCCAATTTACTTTTGGTTCAAGATGGCACGATTATTGATACCTTCAAGAAAATGTTTTTTACAGAAGGCAGACAATTGTTGCCTCAGGCAAAATTCGAATTTTTTCCAACAGATAAGAAACCTTTTACTGAATTGATCTATGATCATGTGTTTTCGGCATCTGATCTTGTCAATCAGTATATGGGCATTTCCCCACTATTAGCAAACTATCTGATTGAAACCAGAATAAACCTATTAGAGATTAACCCAAAGCCAACAAGAAATATAACCGATCGTAAGGATTATGTGTTTGATCTTTTTGATTCTGATAAAGAAAAAATGTATTTCACATCAATTTCTGAAATGATGGATACAGATGAAATCAAAAGGACACAATCCCAATCCTCACAAGAACAATTCATCAAGAAACAAAAGAAAAAGTATCTCAAACAAAAAAACCAATATGAAGAAACCATCGAACAGGCTAAAAAACAACTGGATGCCAAAGTCAATGGCGATATGATTTACCAGTCTGGACTAGATATGAGCTCATCAGTTTCATCACTAACAGTTGGTGAAACAACCATTAATCTTGATCCAACCATGACACTCAATGAAAATGCTCAACACTTCTTCAAAATATATCAGAAAGCCAAACGAACAATTGAGCACACAAATAGACTACTTGATGAATCTGAAGAACATCTTCGTTTCTTTGAAACACTTGAAACATACTACGCTCTATCAGAACAAGATAGCTTGAAGGATCTTGAGGAAGATCTCATCCCTTATGGCTATCTATCAAAGACCGTCAAACGCGGATCGAAAAAACAACAGAAGAAACCAAACATCATCAAGATTTCTGGTACAAAATCAACCATATACATCGGAAAGAACAGCCTGCAAAATGCTTACATCACCCATGAACTCGCAAACAAAGATGACTACTGGTTTCATGTTAAAGATTTTCCTGGCGCACATTTGGTCGTTGTAGCTGATCAGTTAGATGAGCCATTATTGCGTAAAGCTGCCATGCTTGCTGCCTATTTTTCAAGCATGAAATATTCTTCTTCCATCCCTGTGGATTACACCTTTGTCAAGTATGTCAAAAAGATTTCAGGCAAGCCTGGATATCAAGTAACCTACAAAAATCATCAAACGATTTATATCGATATTGATGAAGAAAAAATCAATCAGTATTTGAAAAATGTCTAGATTAACATAATTTAGACTTTTTTTAAACATCTAGGCAAATCAGTTGATAGCAGTAATG
>QKIB01000157.1 GCA_003249785.1 Acholeplasmatales bacterium | reverse complement strand
TGAGAAACTGATGCCATTACCACGTCCGAAATAATCATATTCGATGTGAACACCGAAATTGGCGATGGCTGGTTTATGAAGATGAAGATGTTCTCCATTCAATTTGAAACCATCAATATCATGAATGAGCTTCCCTTTGCCAATTCGGTAATATCCGGTACTGTTGGGCAACATATCGATATCGACATCAAGTTCCACATGATAATCACCTTTTTCAATCTCATTTCTGACTTGTTCTCTTTCCCATTCGAACCAGTCAGGAATATGAGAGAAGATGGTTTTCCCCTTTATATTATGTAATTTGCCTAGTGTATCCATTTCATAAGTTTCATTGCAGGCATTACACCATAATTTATTGTCTTTACTTTCCATTTGATGTTCTGCATGACAATGTGGACACATATATAAAGGCTTATGAAGTCCTTCAGCTCTGAAAGATTCATTGATTTCAACATGATCTTCGCTTTGATATTGATAATCATCATAAACAAAGGATGCTCTGATCTTTTGGTTGATTTCATCAACCGTCAAGGTTTTGATCTCATCTTTTGTTAAGATTTGGGTAATCTCGGATTTGGTTCTTACTTTTCTTTTCTTCAGATTCCAAACAGGTTGTCGAAGATGATGACCATGAGATAGGAGTGTCACAACAGGATGACCCAAGAGTTTGACGAGTTTACCCAAACTATCGGGTAGAGGAGACGTTGTTCCTACAAGTGAGTAACGTGCTTCAGGATAAATCTGACAAACTGTTTTATTGACCTCAAGACTATGCTTGATTTGTCTGGTCAAGGATGCATCACTGATGAACTTGCGTTTCATGAAACATCCGACATTACGCATGATGTCTTCACGATTGATGAATCCATCGACCGCGACGATATAACTGGATCTTTTAGGAAATACTGCTCTTGTAGCAACTTTGAAATCTAAAAAGCTGTTGTGGTTACATAAAAGAATAAATGGATCTTTAAGTCCCTTCATATTGATTTTCTTGATCTTCGCATGTGTAGCAAACGTTTCAGGGAAAGCCAGGATCCAGGCTAAAATCTGTAAATACCATTTGGCACGTATAGGCATTTTCTTCATGTCGAAACGTGGCATGTGTTTGACTTCTCTGATATCCTTGTAGACAACATCACTGATTTTCATGTGGGACCTCTCTTTTATGTTTATGAGTTATTATAACATAGAAGATATTCATGAAATAGTCTTCCAAGCATTTATAGAAGTCAAATTTGTGAAAATAACGTGTTTTTACCCCGAAATGATCTAAAAAGATTAAAATAGAAGTATCTTAAGATAAAAAAACGAAGGAGGATCCATTATGTCAACATCAAAAAGTTTTGCAGATTATATCATGGATCAATGTTCTGATGTTCCTGGCGTAACGGTTAAGAAAATGTTTGGAGAGTATGGTTTATTCCTATCAGGCAAGATGGTAGGGATACTTGCTGATGACAATCTATTCATCAAACCTACAGATGCCGGTAGAGAACTCTTAGATGATGTCATCTTTGCAGAACCCTATCCGAATGCAAAGCCCTATTTTCTGATTGAGAATACAGAAAATCGGATGTTACTTGCAGAATTGTTAATCAGAACAGAAAAAGCATTACCAATGCCCAAACCAAAAACAAAAAAGAAGGTGTCTTAAATGGCTAAACATCGTTACACAAAAGAAGAAGTCAAGAAATGGTATCAAGAAAATCATACCGTCATCTATTTCAACAAAGATGACAAAAACATCCTGGTACGTAAAGCATATGGTATTGGATTTAAATTCAATTATGCGAATCCAATTGCCTGGGCTATCATCTTGATCTTGATCGCGTTTATCGTGAGTGTTTTTGTTTTCCGCGATTTTTATGCGGGTCTATAAAAAAAGTCTGAATGCTCAGACTTTAATCCAAAGGATTTCATCACCCAGTTTTTGATGGGTGATTAACTCATGTGCAATCTCATCGATCCATATAGGTTTGTTTTCTAGTAACGTTAAAGTGTACGAAACAGTTGTCAAAAAAGACTTTTCTTTGATTTCCGCTTTATTTTCAAAATAATGGTCCATTTGATTGATGAGGGGATATCCGAATTCAATCTTGTAAGATGGTACCATTTTTTTTGTATAAAGCGGTGTTTGTTTCAAAACTTCTGCGGTTGCTTTAGTATATGCCCGAACAAGTCCACCACTACCAAGCTTAATGCCACCAAAATAGCGTACAACCACACAAAGGATGTTTGTGACGTTATGATGTTTTAAAACCTCTAGAATGGGAATTCCAGCGGTTCTTGAAGGTTCTCCGTCATCACTTGCTGTCTGGTGTTCACCTGTTTCACCGAAAATGGACGCACTGCAATAATGATTTGATTTAGGATAAGCTTCTTTGGTTTCTTCAATCAAGGTAGAAAGTTCAGTTTGGTTGGATAAAGGATAAAGTACAGCAATAAAAAAGGATTTGTTGATTTCGATTTGATGGGTTTGTTTTTCTTTGATATAGTTCATAAAATCACCAAATCCAGTATATCACAAAGCATAGGATTTGCGTTTGTAGATCAAAAAGAGAAGTCCAGATTCACTTTGTGTTTCGATGAGATCAAGATCGATGATTCGATTGAAAGTTGGAAATAAAGGTTTGCCTTTACCAAGAAGTTTTGGAATGACTGTGATTTGGAATTCATCAATCAGGTCTTCTTCAAGCAAAGAGGTTACCAGTGCTCCCCCTCCGACAATCCAAATGTCTTTACCTGGTTTGTTAATCAGATCATGTGTGAACTTGATGTGATCGTGATCGATAAATTCGATCACTTTATTACCTACATGATGGGACGAAGAAAAGACATGGGTCATCAAATCAGAATGTGGCCACACATCAACAAGTCGATTGAGGACATCATAGGTTTTTCTACCCATAATCATGGTATCGATTCTCTTGAGTAATGACACATAACTCTCACCAGCGAGATTCACACTGTGATAAGCATCTAGAAAGCTGATCTGATCTTCTTCATCAGCGATGTAACCATCTAATGTCATGGCAATATAAAGGATTGTTTTTCTTTTCATCTTTTCACCTCACCCTAGATTTTACCATCATTTGAAACGACAAGAATTATATACACATCACACTACTAAAAAAAGCGAACTCTTGGTATAATAGATACGGTGAAGAAAATGAGTACAATCCGAACTGCAAAAAAAGTGATTTACGAACTCAAGAAACAAGGATTTGATGCCTATATCGTTGGTGGTGCCGTTAGGGATCACCTTTTGAAGCAACCAACCACCGATGTTGATATCACCACCAACGCGAAACCCCATCAGGTTTCCAAAATCTTCAAGACGAAACCTACTGGACTTAAATACGGAACAGTTACAGCTATGTATGGGGATGAACAATTTGAAATCACAACCTATCGTGTCGATGGCACATACATCGACAACAGACATCCTGATGAAGTCGTGTTTGTCGAAAGTGTCGAAGAAGATGTTAAGCGTAGAGATTTTACCATCAATGGCATTCTGATGACGGAAAAAGAAGAAATCATTGACTATGTCAATGGTCAGGAAGATCTTAATAGCAAAATGATTCGCACCATCGGTGATCCTAAAGAACGATTCACTGAAGATGCTCTACGTATGATGCGTGCTTTCTATTTTCAATCCAAATTGGGATTCCAAATTGATAAAGCAACCAGAGATGCGATTTCAGAAATGAAAGAGAATTTAAAGACGGTTGCTATGGAACGCATCTTGAATGAAATGATCAAGCTGCTTCAAGGCAGTCATGTGAGAAAAGCCTTGAAATCGATGATCACGACCGGTGTTCACAAAGTGCTTCCCGGATTAGAAAAAGGAATTGTATATGTTGAACAAATGGATGAAATGCCATTTGTGGATGCATTCTTTATCTTGTGTTTCACATTAAATGGATCCGTTCCTAAAGAATGGCCGTTTTCCAATAAACATCGTCACCGGTATGAAACAGCAAGACAACTCACTGAAAAACTCGAAGATTTTGATCCATACACACTTTATACATATGGTTTAGATTTATGTCTGCTTGCCAATCGGATCAATACGATGCTCAAGCGAACCAAAAATCTTAAACAAAAGATTGAATATGACTACAATCATCTACCCATCCAAAGCGATTTGGATTTGAAACTGCGTGCAACTGAAATCATCGCACTCACGAACAAAAAAGCTGGTGCTTGGGTGAAGCAGATTCAAACTGAAATGGTGATTGAAGTCTTGAATCAAAGACTGAAAAACGAAAAAAGTGCTTTAGAGACCTATGTCAAAGAGCATGTTATAGAATAGGAGAAACTTATGGAACTCTATCCAAATGAAACTTACAAGATGATCGGCAAAGTTGAAAGTATCAATCAAGGCGTTCACTTCTGCAATACAACCATCAGAACTGAAGAGGGTGAGCATATCAACCTCAAACTAGACTTTGATCAACTTCCCAATATTGGAATGGGCAAAGTCTATCAGTTTGAAGCACAGGCTGTGCTTAAAACTGAAGATGATCTGATTTTAAAGTGTTTATCTATCACACCTGCCGAACAGGTACTAAGCGATGATGATCTTGCCCGTGTTTTAGAACATTTTTACACTTACGCCCCAATCCCTATGCTTGAAATCAAAAAAGGGATTGAAAAGTTCTTGTATGCCATCAAGAATCCGATCTTATCAAAGATCACAAAAGAAATCTATAAAGAAAACAAAAATGCATTCTATATGCATCCAGCAG
>QKIB01000141.1 GCA_003249785.1 Acholeplasmatales bacterium | reverse complement strand
TTTCTTGAAATCCTTGGCAAATAGATCGCCGATGGTTGGGTTTTTATCTGTATCTTCGTCTTCAAGATATTGTTCGAATGATTCACGTTCTGCTTTTTCCAAAACACGACGGATGGATAATTTCAATGACCATTGGTCTTTGTTTGCCTCAATGACAACTGCAGTGACTTCATCACCAACTGCAAAATAATCTTCAGGTTTTCCAATTTTCTCATTGGAAAGATCAGATGCTTGAATATCGCCAACGACGCCTCGAACCATGACTTTTAGTCCTTCTTTGGAGACTTCTTCAACAACTGCTGTGACAACATCGCCACGTTTGATCGTCACATTCTTCCAAGGATTGTCTTCAAGCGCTTTTTTGGATAAAGCAATACGTTCTTTCTTTGGATCCAGTTGAATGATTGCCAAAGTGACTTCATCGCCAATCTTGACATAAGATTCAAAGTTATCATTTGGATTCCATGAGAATTCGTTCTTGTGGAGTAAACCTCTAACGTCTTTTGCTACTTCAACAATGATGCCAAATGGGAGTTTTTGAAAAACAGTACCAGTTACAGTATCGCCAACCTTATGTGCGTCGTAGAATTCTTCATAAGGTGTCTTTTGCAGTGCTTTAATGGATAGATCAAGACGATTGCCTTCTTTTTTGATGATCTTGACATCGATTTCTTGTCCTAAAGTTAAGACATCTTCAATCTTATCAATGCGATAATGACTGACTTGAGAGATACGGAGTAAACCAACAACATGATCAAAACGGATCGTAGCTGCATGCGCTTCAATCTTATCGACAATACCTTTTAGAATATCGCCAGTATTGATCTTTTCAAGTTCGTCTTGACGATCTTGAAGTCTTTGTTCATAGGCTTCTTGTCTTGCTTTTTCAAAAATCGCTTTTCTTGAGCCGACAATACGCTTGCTTCTGCCTTTGAGTGTCGCTTCGATGATCTGAATTTCAAGGACTTTACCTTTGAGACTTTCCTTATCTTTAACCAAATCATAATCTAAGAGACTATAGGGTAAGAAAACTTCATTTTCCAGATAGGAAAGAACGAGTCCCTTTTCAAGAACTTGCTTGACTCTGGCTTTGACGATTTCACCTGATTCTACGAGATTTTGGATTTTCTCAAATTTTTCTTCAACGAGAAGTGGTAGGCGTGATAAAAGAATCTGGGCTGGATCGTCTGTGATTTTTTGAACTCTAGCCTTAATCTTTTGTCCTTCCTTGACCAAACCGATAAAGGATTCAGGCGCTGGCTTATCATAATTGTCCAGGTGAATCTTTCCTTCGGTAATGTATTGTACATCCAGATATATTGTGTTTTCCTCTACTTTGATGACGGTACCTTCTACGATTTGGCCCCTCTTCAACATCTTAAACTCCATGATTGCTCTCCTTTTTGTCGGTCAATTCTATAATTTTATTAACCACTTGTTCAATGGTTAAATAAGTTGTGTCAAGTTCAATGGCGTCACTGGCTTTCTTAAGCGGTGACTCCTTACGCGTCGAATCTTTTTGATCTCTGATGACGATATCTTCAATTACCTTTGAGATCTGTGCTTCTTTACCCTTTTTGACATTTTCCTTGTATCGTCTTTTAGCACGTTCTTCAACATTGGCTGTCAAAAAGATCTTGAGATCGGCATGTGGGAGAACCACGGTTCCGATATCTCTACCGTCCATGACGATGTTGCCGTTTTTCGCAGCTTTTTGCTGAAGATCAACGAGTTGTTTTCTAACATAGGGCATGCTTGCAACCAAGGAAACATTATTCGTGACTGATTCGCTTCGTATGGCTTCTGTGACATCTCTATTGTCAATGAAGATTTTATCGAGATCATAGTGGATATAAGTGGATTCTAAAAAACGGTACGACGCTTCATCATTTAAGTTTATACCCTTTTCGATGGCGAGCAACGTAACTGCTCGATACATCGCACCTGTGTCAATGTGCGTCCACCCTAACTTTTTAGCGATTAAAGAACTTATGGTGCTTTTTCCTGATCCTGCTGGTCCATCAATGGCTAATTTGTATCCAGGCATCTCTATCCTCCATACTAAAATAATTATAACATAATTTTGAACTATCTATAGTCAATTTGTTATTTTGATTGTGAATGTGCGTATAATTTTTTGACTTCATGAACTTTAAGAAGTCGATATCTTCCACGTTCGACACCATCTAGTGTCAAAAAGTCATAACGGACTCTGGTCAGTTTCTTAACTGGGTGTCCGATAGCATCCATCATTTTTCTGACTTCCTTGTTTCTACCTTCAGTTAATGTGATGGATAAAAGGGTGGATTGATACTGTTTGTCCAGTTCAACAAGTCTGACGGCTTTAGGAACAGCTAGATAGTTACCATCAATCATGACACCTTTTCTTAAGTCAATGATTTTTCTTCTGATGACAATGCCTTCAACTCTAACCAGATATTCTTTTTCAATCTGATGTTCGGGATGTGTCATACGTCTAGTGAAATCTCCATCATTGGTTAAAAGTAGAATCCCTGCAGTGTCAAAATCGAGTCGTCCAACTGGATAAAGACGTGTGTCTTTAAGTTCGGGATCCAAGAGATCCAAAACGGTTTTTCTGTTTTTCTCATCTGATGTGGTCGAAACGTAACCTGTCGGTTTGTTTAACAAAAAATAAAGATGCTGTGCCATCTCGATTGGTTTTCCATCGACTTCGATCAAGTCGGTTTGATTGACCTTGTATCCCAGCTCAGTGATCACTTCACCATTCACCTTGACGCGACCTGCTTGAATAATTTCCTCGGATTTGCGTCTAGATGCAATGTTGGCTTGAGCGAGTATTTTCTGCAAACGTTCCATTTCATCACCTGAATCATTATAACATACTTTTTATAAAAGTAAGAAAGAGATCTACTGAAAAATCATAGGATCATCATTCGACAATAAAAAACCACGATTGCTCGTGGATTTCATTATTTATCCCTTGAGACGTATGACCCATCATTGGTATTGATGATCAATTTTTCGCCTTCTTCAATAAACATAGGTACTTTGACCAAAAGTCCGGTTTGCATGATTGCATCCTTCAACGCATTGGTCTTTGTATCTCCTTTAACTCCAGGAACAGTTTCCTTGACTTCTAAAACCACTTTATCAGGGAGCGATACCCCTAAAATCTCAGAATTGTTATAAAACATAACTTCAACTGATTCACCTTCGTAAATGAACTTGAGTTCATTTTCAATTTGCGCTTGTGGGATTTCGATTTGCTCATAGGTTTCCGTATTCATGAAAATGTGTTTATCACCATCAGCATAAAGGTATTGCATCATGTTCTTGTCAATCTGAGCACGTTCGACTTTCGTTCCAGCATTGAATGTGTAGTCAATGACTGAACCTGTTCTAAGATTTCTCAGTTTCGTTCTGACAAAAGCACTCCCTTTACCAGGTTTAACATGCATGAATTCTATGACTGAGTAAAGATTACCTTCGTGTAAAATGGTCTGTCCGGTTTTAAATTCGTTTGTACTGATCATTGTTTTGACTCCTCACAATAGTTTTTGCCGTTTCTATTATACACGAATGATTGTCAATAGACAACGACTTTATTCAACAAAAAGGCTACTGCTTCTATGTAACTATCGATTTTCTTCCCCATGAATCTTTGATCCACAACATCAGAGATCACATCAACCTTTCTGAATGGTTCTCTTTGAGTAATATCAGAAAGATGGACTTCAGCTTTGGGGATCGATAAAATCTCCAGTGCATCCCTGATGGCTATGCTGGTATGTGTGTATGCGCCAGGATTGATTAAAAGTGCATCATATGAACCATCAGTCGCATGTTGGATGATCTCAATCAGCTCACCCTCATGATTGGATTGGAAAAAGGTGAAATCGACTTCTGGAAAATGATCAGCAATCGCTTCATAAAGGTCATCTAATGAAAATGATCCATAGATTTCTGGATTACGCTTGCCAAGCATATTGAGATTAGGTCCGTGGATTACAAGACAGTTCATAGCGTCACCTCATGGTCTAGGTAATTGAGAATCACTTTGAGTGTTGTTTCTATGTCATAATTATTGGAAATAACAACATCTGAAAATGCCTGATAATGAAAATAACGTTCATCATAAAGTTGTTCCAACGTTTTTTCTTTGAGCAAAGGACGTTGATAATCGGTTTCCAATCTGGCTTTGATGATATCTACGTCAGTATCCAAATAAAACTTCAAACCATCCATCAAATCCTTGTTTTCCGGTTTGGTCACGATACCGCCACCACATGCGACAACGATATTTTGATTTGAAGGAAGACTTCTCAAAGCTTCTGTCTCTAAAACTCTAAATTTTTTCTCGCCATAACGTTCGAAAATGTCTTCAATAAACAAAAGTGCTTCTTTTTCAATCATGCCATCTAAGTCGATATACGTATACCCTAGTTTTTTAGCAAGATTTCTAGCAATGGTCGTTTTACCTGATCCAGGCATGCCTATTAAAAATATTTTCATTTCATACCTCCTTCAAAAATGCTGTTGCCAAGCGGTATGCATCTTCATACAAAGTTTCTGATTGTGCATCCATCATGATCGGATGCATCTGATTCTTGAACCATGTCTTTTGTTTCTTGGCAAGCCGTTTGCTGGACTTAATGATGGCTTCTTTGGTTTCATCTAGTGTCATTTTTCCATCCAGATATTGATACATTTCCTTATATCCGATTGCTTCAGATTTCAAACTCTTTGACTTTAAGTCTTTCACTTCTTCGATGAATCCTTGCTTGATTTGTTCATCTA
>QKIB01000125.1 GCA_003249785.1 Acholeplasmatales bacterium | reverse complement strand
CTAATTCCATTGGCATGTATTTTTCAGAGATTTGTTTTAAAGCAACCACCAATGCATCCAAATCTTCTTGTCTTGTTCCGATGGATAAGACAGCTAGAATCAAATGTGTTTCTGCAAGTTCCAATTGAATATGATATTCATCAAAGAGTTCCTTATACACATCAAATCCAGTGATACCAAGTGCTGAAACTTTGACGATGATCTTCGTTTCATCATAGTTGAAAGCACCACGCTTTAAAAACTCAGGTTTCCCAATGGCTTTTAATCCAGGAATCTCATCAATTTGCTTTCTTGTTTGTTTTGCCATTTCAATGAGTTTAGGTATTTGAATCGGACCTTGATAATAAATGTTTTTTCTTGCAACATCCAAACTCGATAATAATAAACTCGATGGAGATGTCGATTGAATCATGTTAATCGTCGATCTTAATCTGATATGATCAACCAAACCACCTTGTGTGATAAGGATTGAACTTTGTGTAAGTGATCCAACTGTTTTATGGAGTGAACACGATGCCATATCGGCTCCAGCTTCCATTGATCCAATCGGTAATCGTTCAGAAAATGGGAAGTGTGAACCATGGGCTTCATCAACCAAGACCATCATTTCCTGTTCATGTGCAAACTCAACGATTTTCTTTAGATCACTGGTCACACCGAAATAAGTCGGATTGATGACAAACACAGCCTTCGCATCCGGATTGTCTAAAATCGCTTGTTTGACATCATCAAACGCCATATGATTGGCAATCCCCAACTCTTCATCTATATTTGGTTTAATAAATACAGGAATCGCACCACTTAAGATGAGTGCATTGATTGCTGATTTATGGACATTTCTAGGTAGAATAATTTTTTCTTTGGCACGGCAGACGCTCATGATCATCGCCAAAATACCCATCGTGGTTCCACCAGTTAAAAAATAGGCTCTTTCCGCACCAAAAGCATCAGCCATCAGTTCAGACGCTTCTTTGATGACACCTGTTGGACGGTTTAAGTTGTCTAAACCTCTTGGTGCGTTTGCATCGAGCTTATACATCTTATCGCCTGCATAATCCATCATGTCATTATGAACGTGACCGAGTTTATGACCGGGGACGTCATGAGAGACTGTATCTGAATTTGCATATTCCAATAACTTGGTGTAGAAGGGGGTTAACTTGTGATCTTTTTCCATGAACGGACCACCTTTCAAAATGCAAATCTATTTTAACATTTTTTGAAGATAAATTGAAATAATATTACTATTTTACATAGATTTTTTTCTCATGTGTTGTGATTGGCTCTTTAGGTTGAATTATGGTATAATAAATCAAAAAAAGCGGGAGGCGTTTAACCGATGAATATACAAACTCTATTTCAATCACTGGCACTCAACATCATCTTATCTGTTGTTGTTGTCATTGTCGTGGTTGTCTACTTGACTTTTCAACAGAAATACTTGAAAAAACGTGAAGAACCGATGAATAAGTGGCTTTTGTCATCTATCTATTTATTTTCTTTTATAATTTCTGTAGGTGCCATCTTCTTCCTACTCTATGCTTGGGATTATAGTTTGATTACTTATGTCAATACAATGTTTACAGACTTAACAACTTACCTGAATCAAAATATAGGTTCAGCGGTGAGCAGTATCCTAGTTATCTTCATTGCATCTTTCTTCTTAAGAATCGTGAAGATGAGCCTGATGCGTGTCGGCAAAAAAGAAAGTCCCATGATGAAGCGCAAACAAACCATTGCTAAAGTCACGAACAGTATCGTCAAGTATTTGGTTTTCATCATTTCTATACTGATTATCTTATCTATTTGGGGCATCAATGTTGCACCAGCACTTGCTGGTCTTGGTATTGCAGGTTTAGTCATTGGTCTTGGAGCACAGAGTATGATCAACGACCTCATCAGTGGTTTCTTCATTGTCTTTGAACATCATTTTGATGTTGGTGATAAGATTGAAGTCCAAGGGTTCAAAGGTGAAGTCACCGATATCGGACTCAAGTCAACTCGAATCAGAGACTGGACAGGAAACACCAAGATTGTCAATAACGGACAAATTTCAACACTCATTAATTATTCTAGACATTATTCAATTGCAATTGTCGATTTTGGAATTGCTTATCAGGAAGATATTCAAAAAACCATCGATATGTTAACCATTGAACTTCCAAAAATCAAACCAAACTTCCCTATGATTATCGAAGATCCACAAGTTTTAGGCGTAACATCCCTTTCTGATAGTAGCGTAAACCTGCGTGTGATCACAAAAACACTACCTGAACAACATTATACGGTCGAAAGAGAAATCAGAAAACTGATTAAACAACTCTTAGATGCCAATGATATTGAAATTCCATTTCCACAAGTTACACTCAATCAACCCAAAAAAAGAGACTAAAGAAAAAAGCGATATCCGTGGATATCGTTTTTATTTCGTTATGCACTGATCATCACACTTTTTAGCATATGCACATTTCGCACAAACACTTTCATCTTTCTTTTTGATCATGTTATAGATGATTAGTGTCATGATGCCTAAAACAGCGATTAAAATGATAAAATCTGCTAAACTCATACAATCACCTCAATCAAATGTCCAATTTGGTAAACAACAACTGCTAAAATCCATGCAAGTCCAGTCTGGAATAAAACGGCTTGCCACATCTTCTTTGCTGTACCAAGTTCCTTATGCATCGCACCGATTGAACCGAAACAAGGTGCACTGAATAAGTTAAATACCATGAATGCGTACGCAGATGCTGGTGTAAAGAATGAAAAGATTGAACTACCAAAGATAAGTAGTCCCTGATTGGTATGTTCTGAATAACCTGCGATGATCGCCATGGAGGCGACAATCTGCTCTTTAGCAACCAACCCTTGAATGGCTGAAACTGCTGCTGCCCAGCTATAGCTACCAAGCATTGGATAAAATATCCATCCCAAAATTCTACCAAATGTAGCAAGGATACTAACATCAGGATTGACGCCATAAGTGAAATTCCATGAGAAACTGATCAAGAACCAAACAATGATCGATGCCAATAAGATAATTGACCCTGCTTGTTGAATGAATGCTTTTACTTTCTCAAACACATCGTAAACAATGAATTTAAAATGTGGGATCTTATAATCTGGTAACTGTAAAATAAAACTTGAAGGTTTGCCTTTAAACCAATACTTCTTCATGATGAATGCTGATAAGAAAATCACCATAATCGCAAAGAAATATAAGGATGCACTGACAAGTCCTGAGTTATTCTGAAAGAAATAACCTGCAAACAATGTAATAATAGGTAATTTAGCGCTACATGGAATGAATGGCGTCAACATGATCGTCATTCTTTTTTCAGTTTCATCATTGATGGTTCGAGCAGACATAATCGCTGGTACGCTACATCCACTGCCAATGATGAATGGTATGAGTGATTTTCCTGAAAGTCCAACTTTTTGGAAAATACGATCCAGGAAAAAAGCGATTCTAGACATATAGCCTGTAGTTTCCAAGAGTGAAATCAATAAAAAGAGAATAATGAGCTGCGGTAAAAAGTTCATAATCGCCCCAACACCAGCAATCATGCCATCTACCACCAGACTCACTGACCAAGGAGAAGCCCCGAACCCTTCCAATAAGGTTCTTGTCCACTCACTGAATAGTTTCACATAGTGTCCGACAAAACTGGCTGTAAAGGATCCTATGGGTCCTGCAGCTAAGTAGTAAACACCAAACATAATCATCATGAAAATGGGAATTGCCAAGAAGCGATTCAATAAAACGTTATCTATTTTATCAGTAACCGTCATTTTCTGATGTCTTGCTGTGACTGCTTCGTCCCTGATAAATTCGATGTTGCGGTATCTTTCATCAGCAATAACTTGTTCCATATCTCTCAAATAATGTGATGAAAGATCATCAACGATCTGCTTTGTCACATCGTTCATATACTGATCTGACATCGGATCTTTTTCGATCATCTTGATAGCCATGAAACGTGGATGTTTTGTATCTAGATGTTCTATTAATTCAGAAATACCTGTTTCCAGTTCATGATCATAAACATGCTGATAGTAGTTTTTTCTGTAATCACCCATTTTAATATACTGGATTAAATTGAATACATTGGTTTTTTTAAGTGCTGAAATAGATACGATTGTTGTATCTAAACGTTCTTCTAACGTTTTTAAATCAATTGTGATACCGCGTTTATCAGCGATATCACTCATATTGAGCGCGATGATCATCGGAATACCTAATTCAAGGAGTTGCGTCGTCAAATAAAGACTGCGTTCAATGGATGTTGAGTCTATAATGTTTAATATCACATCAACTTGTTCTTCAAACAAGAATTTTCTTGATAATTCTTCTTCAAGACTATAGGGAGATAATGAATAAATCCCAGGTAGATCAACAATCTCAAAATCGGTTCCTCTGATCGTTCCGATTTTACGTTCAACGGTGACACCTGGCCAGTTTCCTATTTTCTGATTTGTTCCTGTAAGTACATTGAATAACGTGGTTTTTCCTGAATTCTGATTGCCGACTAAAGCGATTCTCATGAAACCACCTCAACATCAATCAAGGACATATCTGATTTTCTTAAGCACAATTCATAGCCACGCACTTCAATATCGATCGGATCTCCAAGAGGTGCAATCTTCTTAATCTTGATTTGAACACCTTCGGTGATCCCCATGTCTAAGAGTCTTCGTCTCAAGGCTCTGTCTTCTGTATTCAAAAAAACGACTTTCGCCTTTTGTCCCTTTTTCAATTCAGAAAGTTTTGCCTGCTCCCCCGTACGATATTTCATCGCCTTCAATTTCATCTATGTGAACTCCTTAATGGATCAAACTTTATCATCTTCATTATATAGGTTCATCC
>QKIB01000065.1 GCA_003249785.1 Acholeplasmatales bacterium | reverse complement strand
ATCGCAATATTCAGTCTTTCAACCGCAACAGGATATTCAGCACGTACGTAGATATAGCCTTGGTTTGCACCGATTGCATAACCACAGATCGCCATAGCTTCTAAAACGGAATGTGGATCACCTTCTAAGACAGCACGGTCCATGAATGCACCTGGATCACCTTCGTCGGCATTACAGATGACATATTTCTGATTCGATACTGAATTGGCAGCAAATTGCCACTTCTTTCCTGTAGAGAATCCACCACCACCACGACCTCTTAAACCTGATTTGATGACTTCATCAATGGCTTGTTGAGGTGTCATAGTCGTCAAGACCTTACCTAAGGCAAGATATCCGTCTCTTGCAAAATATTCATTGATATCGAGCGGATTGATTTTTCCACAATTTCTGAGAGCTAAACGTTTTTGTTTGCCATGAAGTCGAACTTCACTGTTTTTCTTTATTAGTTTGATAGATGCTTCTTCTTTATAGATGAGTCGTTCAATTGGTTGTCCTTTAACTAGATGTTCTTCAACAATTTCTTTGATATGTTCAGGTTGAACACCTACATAGAAAGTTTCACCTGGATAGATGACCAAGATTGGTTCTAACAAACACAAAGCTTTACTACCGGTCAATATCAATGCAACATCATCCTTCAATGCACTTTTTTCAAGATAGGATTCAAATGCATGTTTGATTCCAACAGAAGCTTCATTACTGGATTCTGTTCCACCAACAATGATGATTTCAAATTTCTCTAACATGATTTCACCTATCCTTTCTTCGTAGTCAACAGGAGTCTGATGACAGGTTCATTATTTAAGACATGTCTTTCAAATACTTCTTTAGCTGTTGCTTCAGTCAAATTGCAATAAATGAATGTTTGACCGTTGTGATCAATCAATTCTACCATTGGTTCATACGCACATTCACCCATACAACCAACTTGAGTTAATGTTACATTCTTGGATTCATGATTCAAAATCTCTTCTTCAAGAGAAGCAAAGATATCTTTTGCACCAGATGCAATACCACATGTTCCCATACCAACTTGGAGTCTGTAGGCATTTTCAATGCCTTTCATGATGATTTGATCATAAGCGAGATCTCTGATGGCTTTTAATTCGTTCAATGTTTTCATAGTTTAACCTCTTTTCTCCCTTATTTCGATGCATCGACTGCTTGCTTCATGTCCTTGAGGACTTGCTTCGCTTTGGCAATCGTCGCACTTCCATAAATCTTATCATCTATTGAGAATACAGGAGCTAGACCGCAAGCACCGATGCATCGTGTTGCTTCTAGTGTCAGTTCACCGTCTTTGGTTGTTTCCCCAGCTTTGATTCCCAATTCTTCTTCCAGTGTATCCATGATGGTTTGTGACCCTCTGACATAACATGCTGTACCTAAACAGACGCCCAAAGTTCTTCTGCCTTTTGGTGTCACAGAAAAATTACTATAGAAAGTCACGACACCATTAATCTTTGCAATGCTGACGTTTAATTCTTTAGCAATGATTTTTTGGATGGAAATTGGAATGTATCCAAAAATATGTTGCGCATCATGAAGGGTAGGCATTAGTGGTCCTGGCAATGCTTTGTTCTTTTCCATTTGCGCTTGAAAAAGTGCAAGCTTTTCGCTTGTAATTCTCGATTGAGTGTTCATATAGTACTCCTTTTATGTATCGTTGATTTACATAGTAATTATACCACTTTTAGCGGGTGAAAGAAAGATGATGTCAAACCTTGCGCATTGAAAAATCAGATGATAACGTTTTCTAATCTTGATGAAAGTTTAGTTTTTTAAAAATCTAAATTGATGCAAAATAGACTTTGATACTTTCCTGAATATTTCATCATAATCATCAATTTAGATATTACTTTCATATTTAAAAAAAATGAATAATCAATCTGTACTCATAAAAAAATAGCCAAGGTTCGGCTATTTTTCATAATGATCCACATGAAATGCAATGTGTTGAATGTAATCCTTGACTTCATTCATCTTGGTGATGTGTCTAAAGTAAAGTGTGTTATCTTTCGTATCAATCACAATCGCCGTATAAACAACAAAGGGTTTGGTCCAAATGCTTGTTCTGGCAACAATATTTTGAATTTCTTTAAATTCAACAGTCTTGATGTGGTGCTTACCGGTATAATAATAAATCGTTGAATCATCATGTTCCATCATGACTTTAGGATTATTCCATAAAACAATCAGTTGCAACACCGATACAATGAAAATGATGATGACAGCCAGAATAATGATTCGAATCACCCATGGAATCAAAACATAATTAAAACTATAAAATGATGCAAAAGAAAAAAACAAAACGATCATGATCACAATGATGATGATGGTTGCTGTAATCTCTGATTGAGATTTGTAAGCTAATACTTTTTTCATAATATCATCCTCTCATTAAATTAAATTCAAGAGTTCTCTGATCAATTGGATATCTGTTTCAATTTCATCGAAAAACATGGAATCGACCGGAAAGAATGGTTTGAGATCAAACATATCTTTCCTTTTATCAATAGATATGTAGATCTTGTTATTTTGAAAACCAAGTCTGATTTTATTGTTTTCTAGATAGAAATCAAGAATTCTTTCCATGAATCTCGGTTTGATCAGTTCAAATGTCTCCACTTCGTCTGCTCCAAACACATCAAATGCTTGATTGAACTTGATATATTCCATCTCCATTTTTTTCAGATTGTTCATCATACTGAAAAAAAGGGTGTGATTCGGCATAATATACGTGCCTGCCTTGTAATCTTTTTTCGAATCGATGATAAAGAATAATCCACGAAAGACTGTAACGACAGTGGTTGATTTGCCCGTACTTCTTACATCCTGAAGATGAACATCTGCACATTCAAAGTGTTTTCCATCGAGAGTTCCGGTAATCAGATCTTCACTATGGAATCGATCTTCACGTTTTAAGATGAGTGAAGCATAGACTGTATCCTTATCAAATCCTGATGTTGGATTATATGTACAATCAGGTATCATTTTATTCAACATTTCTTTGACATAATGTTCTTTAAACGATTGACTTAATGCTTTAATCTTTTTTCTAGGAATCATTGAGAGAAACGAACCTAGAAGAATGAAAGCAAACGCATAATAACGGAAAGTCATGATAAAGAAAATTGAAACAAACATCATTAAGTATGATAACAAAAGAAAAACTTCATACTGTGCTTTCTTTCTTTTGATTTCTTGTAGATTCATAATGTCCTCTATCTAGAACGATGGACAAAGTCCTTCATTTTATTTTAATTTAGCTGCGTTGTTTTTAACAACCACGTTATCGATGCTACCGACCAATTTGCTGAATCTTGTGAATCCTAATTCTTGATAGTTGAAATCCGGATACATCTTTTCAAGTTCTTGCTTGATCTTTGTGAGCATCATTTCCTTACTTTTGTTCTTTGAAATGATGTCAACAATTAATTTAGAAATATCTTGCATTGATATTTTAGAACTTAAATTGACATAAGCGGTTGTCTTATCCATCGTGATGGATAAACCGCTGATGGTTGTGACCAAACTAGATAAAGTCTTTGCGCCATATTTACGAGAATCAAAATCAGAGAAACGATTGACTAGAATATCACCCAGACGACTGAGTTGAATTCGATTATCAACCCCATTTTCAATGATGATGCTTTTGATCAACCCACCGATTTCCTGACTCTGAACCACTGAATCTTCATTTGATCCATTGTTGTCATCTTCTTCATCATCAAGATATTCGAAATACTTGAATTCATTGCATGCAGAGCGGAAAGCAGGTGTGACTTTCTTTTCGTTTCCAACACCGATGACATGCATGCCGCCTTCTTTAAGTTTCATTGCAAGTGGTGTGAAGTCACTGTCGCTAGTTACCAAAAAGAAAGTATTGACCTTTTCTTGATACATCATTTCTTGTGCATCTAAAGCCATCGCCATATCAGCGGCATTCTTGCCAATCGCAACATTGTATTGATGCACTGGTTTGATGGCATAATCCTGAGCGGTTTTATGCCATTCCTTTGAAAGATTATAAACATCACCATAAAATCTTGCGATGACGATTTTTCCGTATTTAGCAATTTCATTCATCACTGATTTGATATATTTCGGAGAAACATTCTCGGAATCAATCATGAGGGCTATCTTATATTCGTTTTTTTCCATATTCATACTCCTATTCCTTATTGATCGTATCTTCACCTTCTATTATATAGGAAAACACTCAGATTCGAAAGAATCTGTCGAAAACAAAAGAAAAAGCGTGATCATTGAATCACGCTTTGCATTTTTCATGGAGGCCTCAAACGGATTTGAACCGATGATCAGGCAGTTGCAGTGCCTTGCCTTACCACTTGGCTATGAGGCCACAAACATGCTATATCATTATAACTTTTAGGACTTTAAAAGTCAATAAGATATGCCTTTAATTTTCGTTTTGTTCCTCTACTTCATAAAATGCTTCATAGCTATCAATCACATCGTCTGGAGCACTCTCTCTAATTTGAAATCTTTTTTCTTCTAAATCCCAATAAACATACTGTGGATTTTGCAGAAAATAAGGTTTCTCTTTGATCAAGTAATCTTCCAAGTCGATAAAATGCAATAATTTGTTTTCTTTAAACATTTCAACCCATAAATGGAGTAAGTGATTTAGCATTTTGACTAATTTCTGGTTCTGCTCGTCATTTCCTAAGTCGACAGCACTCTGTCCTTTTGTCTTTAAGTCGATATCAGTTAGCATGTAAATCTTATCTCGATAAATGCCTGCTTGTTTTTTAACTAACTTAAACTGATGTTGATCCATTGCAATAATGAAATCAAAGATTCGAAAATCATCCTGCATGATTTTTGAAATCTCGAAATCACTGATTTTCATATGCATTTGATGGAGTTGATCTGTTATAAAGTCAGTTGAAAGATCTTGAGTTCCAATAGATGAAGTTGATTTTGCTTGAATCCAAAAGTCTTCAGATAAGTTTTCTTTTTCAATCATCGATTTAAAAAGACCAACGATAAGTGGTAATCGATTGGAGTACTTATAGTCGACGTATAGAATCTTGATCATTTTGTCACGCCCCTTAGCATCTATTGTAACACAATATCTCAAATTATGTTAAATTAGCACTTATTAGTTGACAGTGCTAAAACCATGTCATATAATAGTATTGGCATTTAAGAGCATAGACTGCCAAAAGGAGGGTATTTATGAACTTAACACAAATGGAAGACTATACCAACGATCCCAAGATTTTAGATAAATTTGGACGCAATATCGTCGAAGCTGTCAAACAAGGTAAAATCGATCCTGTCATCGGTCGTGAAGATGAAATTAGACGTGTAATCAAAATTCTATCCAGAAAGACAAAAAACAATCCAGTATTGATTGGAGAACCTGGTGTCGGAAAAACAGCGATCGTCGAAGGACTTGCTCGAAGAATCGTTGACAAAGACGTTCCTTTGGGATTGCAAAACAAAATCATTTATGAACTCGATCTTGCTTCACTTGTCGCAGGAGCGAAATTCAGAGGTGAATTTGAAGAAAGACTCAAAGCTGTCTTAAATAAAATTAAAGAAGCGAATGGTGAAATCATTCTTTTTATCGATGAATTACACAACATCATTGGTGCTGGTCGTGCTGAAGGATCGATGGACACATCCAATATGCTTAAGCCAATGCTTGCACGTGGCGAATTGCATTGTATTGGAGCAACCACATTCAATGAATACCGAAAGTACATAGAAAAAGATAGTGCTTTAGAACGTCGTTTCCAAAAAGTTCAGATCAACGAACCAACAGTTGCTGATACGATCAGTATTTTGCGTGGTCTCAAATCAAGATTTGAGGCACACCATGGTGTTCACATCTCAGATCCAGCGATCATTGCTGCAGCAACCTTATCAAACCGTTATATTTCAGACCGATTCTTGCCTGATAAAGCGATTGATCTGATTGATGAAGCTTGTGCTTCAATTCGTATCGAAATTGATTCGATGCCAACTGAATTAGATACCGTTTTACGTCGATTGATGCAATTGGAAATCGAGAAAACTGCACTTGATAAAGAAACGGATCCCGTTTCTAAAGAACGTTTAGAAAAGATTAAAAAAGAAATTGAGTCACTCAAAACAGAAGAAAAAAAATTACGCACACAGTGGGAAGCTGAAAAGAAACAAATCAATCTGATCAAGCAAAAGAAAAACGATCTTGAAAAACTCAGACTTGATCTTCAGACAGCATTCAACGACAACAATTATCAGAAAGCTGCTGAACTGCAATATAGTAAAATTCCAATGGTTGAAAAAGAGATTTTAGCCATGACAAACGAAGTCCAAAAAGAAGGCAATCTTTTGACTGAAATCGTGAGTGAAGAAAGTATCGCAGAAATTGTTTCCAAATGGACACAAATTCCAGTGACAAAACTCATGTCTGGTGACAATGAAAAACTGATTCATCTTGAGGAAACCTTGAAAAAAAGAGTCATCGGTCAAGATCACGCACTCTCTTTGATTAGTGATGCCATCATCAGACATCGCGCAGGCATCAAAGATGAAAATCGTCCCATTGGTTCCTTCTTGTTTCTAGGTCCAACGGGTGTCGGCAAAACTGAAGTTGCACGTTCACTTGCTGAAGCACTCTTTGACAGTGAGCATCAAATCGTACGAATCGATATGAGCGAATACATGGAATCTTTCAGTGTTTCAAGATTGATTGGTTCACCTCCAGGCTATGTAGGCTATGATGAGGGTGGTCAGTTAACAGAGGCTGTTCGAAGAAAACCTTATTCCATTGTTCTTTTCGATGAAATCGAAAAAGCACATCCTGAAGTCTTTAATATTCTCTTGCAAATTATGGATGATGGTAGACTAACAGATAACCAAGGACGTACTATTGATTTCAAGAATACAATCATCATCCTGACCTCAAACATAGGAAGCGAATATCTGCTTGGATATGATCAGGACGCACAGGATAAAGTCATGAGTCTCGTGAAAACTAAATTCAAGCCTGAATTCATTAATCGTATTGATGAAATCATTATCTTTAATGCACTAAACATCAATATACAGATGGAAATTGCACAAAAAATGCTCAATGACTTGAGTCAAAGACTTGAAGAAAAGAATCTGCTCATCAGATTTACTGCTGATGTTCAAAAATATGTGATCAAACATGGATTCAATGATGAATATGGTGCTAGACCTTTAAAACGATTCATCCAGAGATACATTGAAACCATGATTGCTAAAAAAATGATTGAAGGAATGATTGAGCCTCACCATCCTTATGAAGTCAGTGTTCAAGATGATCAGCTTATCTTTACAGAACAAATATAAAAAAAGATACCCAGGCTCTGGGTATTTTTTATATAAGTTGTAAGGATCTCATCAAGACAATCATCAAATATAAGGTGATCATGGATCCAAGTGTTGACCAGACAACAAGTTGTCCTGCTAACTTATAATCTCCGCCCATCTCATGTGTCATGATGGCACTGGATACAGCAACTGGTGTTCCAAACAATGCAATCAGTGCTGGATAAGATTCTTGGATACCAGAGATGTGTGATGAAAAAACATAAGCGACATAAAGGACAACTGCAGGTACTAATACAATGCGCCAGGTAACACCAATCACAATTTGTTTTGCGAGTCCCTTGACGACAGAAAACTCAAATTGTCCGCCAAGTGCAATCAAAGCTAATGGAGATGCAGTCAGACTGAGCATTTTGATGAAACTATAGAGGAAGGTGAGATCTTTTTGGATTGAAAAAACTGGCTCACCCTGTTCGGCTGGAATCAAACTTCTGATGACTAGAGTCATCAATCCTAAGAGTACACCGATAATCAAAGGGTTGGTAACGATGGTTTTCATCAGCTTCTTTAAACTGATTCTTTGACCCAATTCGTTTCTTTGAAAGATAGTGAGTGCAATAACTGAAAGCACATTGAGTAAAGGAATGGTGAACGCCGAAATAATTGAAACAATCGCCAGTGCATGACTACCGCCTAGTGCTTGTGCAAGTGGGATACCAATCAATGCAAAATTAGATCGATATATGGATTGCAGAATCACACCTTTTTGTTCACTCTTCTTAATAAAAAGAACAACAAGCAATAAGCCAATCCCAAACACACTCAAAATTGCAGCTACAGAAAACAAGACAACTTCCCAATCAATATCCTTCAATCCATCAATTGAGTAAACATTATAAAAGAGCAAGACAGGCAAGCCTACTCTAAAGACAAATTTATTCAATAAGTTGACAAAATATTGATCATAAAACTTGATGGTCTTCAAAAAATACCCCAGAGCAACAAGTAGAATAATCGGCATGATGGCATTAAGTGCAAAGATGAATGTATTGTCCATGTTAAACCTCGGTTTCAATCTACCCTCATATTGTAACATAGACGAAATCAAACATTCCCAATATTTCTTAATTTCATAAAAAAAAGCACCAGATGGTGCTTATTCCTCATTTGACTCTTTTTGATCTTTCAGTAATTCATTTAGTTTTGTTTCCATCTTTTTATTCTTAATGGATCCATAAAGAATTACAAGAGAATAGACAATAGCATAGATCAATCCTAATAAATAAATACCAAATGTAGTTCTAAATAGGACGTTACCAAACATTGCTCGAAGAACAAATGTTGTTGGTAAAATGATCAGATACCCCACAATCACATTCATGACACCATTTCCCCATCTTTGTTTGAAAACCGTGAGTGACAATGCAAGGAGCAATGATATGATGATGGATCCCCAAAAAATGTTTCTGACAGGAATAGTGACTGCATAATTTCGATCAATATAGACAGCAAGCAGAAAAGCAATTAGGCTAAATATCGCATAGATGTAAGCATAGATTTTCAAATAGTTTTTCATTGTTTCTGTCCTCCTAACAAGGTTTTCAAAGCCTGAACATACGTTCTTGAGATTTCAACGCGATCTCCGTTATTCAATGTTGCATCCAAGCGTCCATTCAAACTGGATTTGAAAAACTTGATCTTCTTATAATTGACCACGACATTCTTATTCACTCGAATAAATGATGAATATTTGTTTTCAACCTCATACAACTTATACTTACAATCGAATACATCGTCTTTAGTATACAGGAAACATTGATCATCCATACTTTCAATATAGTAGACTTCTTTGGCTTTAAAGATGAAATTGCGATCTTCTTTCTTGCCATTGAAGTCGACGGAAGTTTCTTGAATCAAATCTACCAACTGGGGTATTGTAGAATCTTCCAGATCACAATGAATGACAACCTTGGGTTCACCATAATCCTTTTGTCTTTTCACTTCTACTTTCATAGACTCACCAACCTTACTAATCCTATGATACCTTACTTATCAGATATAGACAATAAAAAAAGGTCTATGTTACGAAAAACATGGACCAAGTTACAAAAAGAAGTTAGCGAACTAACTTCTTAATCTTTCTTTGCGTAATCTTGTTTACGAATAGAACCATCCATTTTATGAATGACAACGGATGATCCGGCTGTATTCGCTAGACTTTCCGCATATTCAATGGCTTGTTTTTGTGTATCAAAGAATTTAATGGTTTTATTGGATCCTTCTTTTCTGACACGCCACTTGCGATAGCTTTCACTTCGAGGATCTTTATTTTGGGAGACATGATACTTTGCTGCTTTTAAATCCTTTTTCACATCTTCTTGAACAGGAACTTCAATTTTCTTTTCAACTACAACCTTTTTAGGTTCCTGTTTCTTTTCACTAGGTTCCAGAACATTTGTTTTAGCTGGTTCTGACTTCTTTTCAACAACTTTTGACGCAGGTTCAACCTTCTTTTCGACGACAGGTGCTTGCTTTTGTGGTTCTGGTTTCTTTTCCTCTACAACAACTGGTTCAGCTGCTTTTTGCATCATGGCTTGTTTTTCTTGTTGTTTAGCCAATTTCTTTAATCTTCTTTTTTTAAATAATCCCATAGGTCTATCTCCCTTCGTTTCTTTACCCTCATTATATTACAATCCTTATAAAAGACAAGGCGATAACGCTTAATTATGGTAGGTTTTTTACATTTTATTTATATTTTTGTTAAATTTATGTCATAAAAAAAGATACCCATAAGGTATCTCATTCATTTGCTAAATCAACGACATTCACATATCTGACGATTTCTGCGGTGTTTCCACTTGAATCCTCAGCATGATATGTAATCGTGTATTCCCCAGCAACATTCACATTAACTTCACCAATGATAGTCAGATCAACAGAATCTGAGCTATTATCCGACATGTTAACACCTGCATCGCTCCAAGTTGAGCCAATCACGATTGTGTCAACACCTGCTATCAAAGATAAGACTGGTGGTGTATGATCGATCACAGTCACCATACGAATCACTGTTTTGACAAAGTCCAAATATGTGATCTCATAGACAATATGATATGTTCCAACCCGTGTTGTATCAACTGTATTTTCTGTGATGGTCGGTGTTAAGATTCGATAGCCATAGCTTGCTGTTACTCCTGCATCAGTGAACGTTTGGCCAACTTCAACCGTATCGACACCTGGATTGAGATTGATTGTCAGGCTATCTGAAGTGATACTAATACACGATGATAAGGTGATGAGCAAGAAGACAATCATAAGCATACTAAGTTTTTTCATAGCGTCCACCCACTTCTTTCATCAATATAATATGTATCAGTCGTAGGGGTAGGTTCATTGTTTAACACGTAAACATATTTATAGGCTGTAGTGATTTGATCACCAATCGTGACTGTATAAGTGATCAGATAGACACCTTCTGTTTGGGTATCTACCGTACCGGATGTTACGACATCACCAAGATTGGATGTTGCACCTTGATCATCATAGGTATCTCCAGCTAAGATGGTTGTGACATCGGGATTCACTGTGATGACAACTTCAGGAGATAGATCGATGACATGGACAATTCTCACTCTGGTATCAATCACCTGATCTTGATCATAAATATCATAATAAACGGTGTAAGCACCTGCTAGTTCCAAATTCAGGTTTGATCGTGTATTTTCTGAAAGTAAAGGATCAATCAGTGATGTGCCACCATCCACCCATGATTGGCCAACCAAAACTGTGTCGATGCCGGGTAGTAAAGTAATCGACTCAGGTTTATAAATTTTGTCATAAACAGGATAAATCGATAAACTTTGTGTGATATTGTCCAACGATTCACTCCAACCAGCAAACACAAAATCAAAGGATGGAGACGAAGGTTTGATCGGATTACTTGGAGCAATAACAGAACTACCGAGAGCAACATAGGTTTCCAATTCCACAGTGGTTAGATCACTTTCATAGAAAGTGACTTTAACTGAAGATTGATCAAATTTTGCATATAAGTCCAGATTTCCCGTGATTGGTGTCATCTCATAGAGAATTGTTAAAGCATTGTCGGTATACCAACCAACAAATAAATATCCGTTATCTTCAGGCACAATCAAATCAAAAAGATTGCCATAAGTCACACTTTCGGTCTGATACAGTATATCGTTGACATAATAATGAACCTGAAAAGTCAATGGGACAAAATGTGCATAAAGTGTTAAGTTTGCTGTAACCGGACTGCCATCAAACCGTGTGCTATATGCACTATCGATATACCAACCGTCAAAACTATACCCAACTTTGGTCGTTGCTGGTACTTCAATGGTCGTCCCATAGTCGACTTGAAGATCTGATACTGTTGTTCCTGTAGTTACAAAATGAACTGTTAAAATAATTGGTGCAAACTTCGCATAAAGTGTCAAATTTGAAGTGACAGGATCCACACCCATATGAAATGCCGTTGTTAAACTGCTATCTGTGAACCATCCTTCGAAGGTGAAACCTGTTTTAGTAGGGTCAGCAACATTAATCGTTGTTCCTGAAAAAACAGTGAGCGAATCAATGATTGTTCCTCCATCCGTGTCAAAATTGACAGTAAATTGTTGAACATTGACTGTCATAGCATTATATGCGTTGGCAATCCCATATCCGTAATGTTCATCCCATCCGACTGTACCATCATCGACAGCACCTAATATCAGGCGGTTGATGATATCATCACTGCTTTCAGAAGGATAATATGAAATCAAAAGTGCAGCAATTCCTGCAACTTGAGGTGATGCAAATGAGGTTCCAGATACGATACTATACCCATTATTCAGATCGGTTGAATAAATAAAATCACCGGGTGCAGACAAATCGATTTCTGGTCCATAATTAGAGTATGTTGAATTATCCTTGTTTTCATTGACAGCAGCAACAGAAATCACGCCTTCAAATGAAGCTGGATAAATCAAATCATTATTTCCATCGTTGCCTGCAGCAGCAACAACAATTACACCATGATCTCTAGCATATTGTATTGCAGTTAACGTGAGTGGATTGGCATAAGTACCACCTAAACTCATGTTGATGACATTCGCACCATTATCAACCGCATAATAAATCCCGTTGATGATGGATGATTCCATGAAGGTTTCTGCTTCATTATCAGACGTTTTCGGATCATCAACACTATTGGCTTTGATTACTAACAATTTAGCATACTGAACAAGTCCTGCAATCCCGATACTGTTATCTTTAATGGCACCAATCACACCGGCAACTGATGTACCGTGTCCTGTATCATCCTCAATATAACTCAAACCGACTTGCTCTGTTCTAGAGTTATAAGATAAGGATGAAATACGACCTGAAAATTCAGGATGTGATGTATCAATACCTGAATCAATAATCGCAACCGTCACATTGGAACTCCCTGTTGTAAATGCCCAAGCTTGCTCAACATTCATCATTGTTAATGCATATTGATCACGCGAATAAGGATCACGCGTCCATAAAGATGTCATATCTGCACTTTGAGAAATTGAATTTTGTACAAAGCCTTGTGTTTGAAGTTGTTGATAAGTTGTATCCTCTGTTATTGCATAGGTTGCAATCCCATAAGTCGAATAATCAATCAGTGAAATCTGATCAGAACGTGCGATCAATTCTGCTTCGGAAAGACTGGACGCATGGTAAAGAAGTTCTCCATAAAAAGAAGTTGTACCGTTCTTTTGTTCAAAAGCAAACGAAAAAACCGTAATAATCAAAAGAAAACTCATGATAAAAATGGCTATAGTTTTGTTTCTTCTCATATGATGACCTCAATCTCATTATATCTTATTTCATATATCATACAATGCACACACGTGTTCTATTGGCAAAATATGGAAGAAAACACATTTTTTGACGTGAAAGTTTATTTTCGCCAATAAATAAAGTAATCCCACTGTATATTAGTCGAAGTCAATTAAAGGAGGCATTCAAAATAATGAAAAAGAAAAAAAGTTTATTTATATTTTTAGGATTATTAGTTACAGGATTTATCTTTGTTGGAATCGGGGTCAATGCATCATCTGATTATCCCACTGTTGAGGATTATGGTTCCACTGCACTTTCGGTAGATAGTGAATACACATTAGATCAGATGTTGACATATGCGATTCAAGATGAGTATCTAGCTCAGGCTACATATAATGCCATTATTGATACTTATGGTGAAATCAAACCTTTTACAAACATTGTTTTAGCTGAACAGACCCACATTGATATGTTATTACCACTCTTTGAAACATACGGCATAACCATCCCTGTCAATGATGCAGCACAATATGTTGTTGTTCCAGATTCAGTCTCAAGCGCTATTGCAACTGGTGTTAATGCAGAACAAGTCAACATCGCTATGTATGAAGCATTTATCGCACAAGGCAATTTGCCAAGTGATGTACAAGCTGTTTTCGAATACTTGATTTCTGCTTCACAGCATCACCTTAATGCATTCTCTAAAGATCGTTTGCTTGGTGCTGGTTATGATTTAGCAAACATGTTCAAGAAGCAATTCAAGTCAGGCAATGCTGATGGATCTGGTTCCCAATTTGGTTACAAGGGTTCTAGAAGTCAAAGTGATTCTCAAAGCCAAACAGGTACTTGTGTTTATAGCTAATTCTAACACAATAAAAAAGAATCCCACAGTGTGGGATTTTTTTCTTGTGAATATGATTGAACATATTAGATGATGAAATTACCTTTTTCAAAAACTTTAATTTCTTTTCCATCATGTGTCAATCCTGTGATTTCCATATCTTCGTTTCCGAACATAAAGTCCACATGAACCATTGAATTGTTATAACCGATCTTTTCAAGATCTTCGATAGAGGTTGTCAATCCATTTTTCACATTCATTGGATAAGCTCTACCTAATGCCATGTGACATGATGCATTTTCATCAAAAAGCGTATTCAGGAAAAGAATATTGGTGTTTGAAATTGGTGAATCGTGAGAGATCAATGCGATTTCTCCGATGTATCTGCTGCCGTCATCAGTCACTAAAAGATTTTCTAGTGCATCCTTAGCTTCTTTGGCATCAAAATTGACGACTTGTCCATCTTTGAATTCTAACCAAAAGTCTTTAATCAGTTTCCCTTGATAATTCAATGGCTTGGTTGCATAAACTTTGCCTGACGTCCCCCATTTGTAAGGCATCGTAAAGGTTTCTTCAGTTGGAATATTGGGGTTAAAATAGACACCTTTGGCATCATGTTCACCACCACCTGCCCAAATGTGGTCTTTGACAAGTTCTACAGTTAAATCTGTTCCTAAACTGTTTTTAAAATGAAGGGACTTGAAATTGAAGTCATTCATGATCTTGTTGTGCTTGAGCAAAATCTCATTATGCTTATCCCAATCAGCAACTGGATCATTTTCTTCAGTTACTCTTGACGCCTCAAAGATTGCACTCCATAAAGCTTCAACTGCTGCTTCTGGTTCTAGATTTGGAAAGACTTGAACTGCCCAGATGGGATTTGGAGCTGCAATGATGGTCCATTGGGATTGATTGCCCATAAGGTGTTCCCGGAAAAAGTGAACAGCTTTCTGAAGCGCGATACCGGATTGCTGCATTTTTTCTGGATCAACATCTTTGTTTAATCCTGGAATCGGTGAAGCGATAGAAATAAAACATGCATTTTGATCAATTAGATCACGATATTGTTCAACAAGCCAAGCTGGAACTTGTACCAAAGATTCCAAGCTTTGATAGGTGAGATTGGTATGTGAAACAAATTCATCATTCCATTGAACAAACACTTTTTTAGCACCTGCCAAATAAGCCTGTTTGACAACTTCTCTGACAATCTCCTTGGTTTCTGTTGATGCTCTGACAACAACCAATTGATCTTTTTGAACATTTGCGCCAACCTTGACTGCAAGGTTTGCGAGTTTATTGATTAAATTTTGTGATGGCATATAATCACTCCTTTGCTATCCGTATTATAACATATATTATAAAAAAACCTATCCTCTCGGGATAGGTATCTTTTATTTTGGACTAATTTCCTTGAAGTACTCAATGACTCGCATTTGTGGCATGGGTCTACAGAAGAAATATCCTTGAGCAAAATCGACCTCATATTTCTTTATCATTTGTGCTTGTTCGATGGTTTCGATTCCTTCGGCAACAACCTGCAAATTGAGATGATGAGCAAGTTCAATCATGTATCTCAAGACATAGAATTCCTCTGTATTGGGTTTAATTGTGCTGATAAAACTGCGATCAATTTTGATGATGTCAATCGGTAATTTTTGCAAATATGTTAATGATGAATATCCAGTTCCAAAATCATCAAGAGCAATATGAAAGCCAAGTTTCTTGAGTTGTTTCAACACATGAATGCTTTTTTGAATATCTTCAATGATTGCCGTTTCTGTGATTTCAAGAGTGATGGTTGAACTATCAAGATGATAGGTACTGATCCATTCATTCACATAGGGAATGAAAATTTCGCTCATGAGCATTACCGGAGAGATATTGATGGAAATACGAAATGCTTTTCCCTGAATGGTCCAAGCCTCATATTGTGCTGCAATTTCCTTGAAAACCCATTGAGAAATCTCTTTGATATAACCATTTTTTTCAGAAAGTGAAATGAATTCCAATGGTGGAATGAATCCTTTGATTGGGTGTTGCCAACGGATCAAGGCTTCTACGCCTGATGGTTGATCGTCATGTAAATTGATGATGGGTTGATAATGCAAGGAAAACTCTTTGTTTTCGATTGCTCTTCTTAACTGATTTAAAAGTTCTGTTTGTTGTCTGATCATTGTAACCATTTCGTCATCAAAGATGACGATTTGGTCTCTACCCTTGGCCTTTGCAATGGATTGTGCAGCATCAGCATGTCTAAGTAAGGTAATATAATCTTTCCCATGATCTGGATAAAGAGCGACACCAACACTGAATGTCACGAAGAATTCATCTTCTTCTAAGACATAAGTTTTTCTAATCAACTTAACCAAAGATTCAACCAGTGGCATGAATTGATCTAATTTTTCAATACCAAATATAGCTAAGACAAATTCATCTCCACCCATTCTAGCAAGCATATTAGGTTCTTTGATTTCCAGATGAAGTGTTGATAAAATTTGTTTGATTAAATCATCACCAATTGAATGCCCTTTGACTTCATTGATGTTACTGAATTCATCGATATCAAAATATACAAATCCAATGAGACCATCTCTTGGATGATCAGTAATGTACTGATTGATTGTGTTCTCAAGTAAGACTTTATTGGGTAATCCAGTTAAAGCATCATAATAAGCTAGTTTATAGAGTTTTTCATCAAGTTCTAATGAGATTTGATGACTGAGATCCAATTCAGAGAATGCATATTTCAAATCTGATAATGCCATGGCATAAATCTGAATTGATCTCCGGATAACGAAATAAAACACACCGGCTGTTGCAAAAATATAAAAGACGCCTTTGACACTTTGAACAATCTGAGTATTACCTGCTTCTCCTAGCATCAGATTAACGATCCAATCAGATAATAAAATCCACAAAATCCCTAAGATTAGATATAAAATAATGATCTTCAAGGTCATGTTTGTAGGATTAAGCTCTTTGTCAAAATCATACTTCTTTTGTGTTTTGCGATGCTCTGGTTTTGTTATGGGCATGTTGTACTCCTTTATAAGACTACAAATCTATTATACTGTATTTTATTCTTGATTTAAATCAAGATCACTATTTTCAGTTTCTGAATCGAGTGCAAGATTTTTAACCCAGTGTTCTTTCCGATAGCGCGATAACCCAAAAATCATTTTTGGAATATCCAGCATTTGAACAATCAAAAACATATAAATGACTGGTAATTTAGTAACAAACGCCATGAACATGGCAACCGGTACTGGAACGACCCACATGTATCCTGCATCCATCATAAATGTTGACTTTGTGTCGCCACCTGATCTTAATGTGAAATAAAGTGCAACATTGAATGAAAAAACCGGAATAAAAATAGCATTGACACGAATATTAAAGGTTGCTATTTGCTTGACAGATTCAGAAACATTGTAAATATCCAGAATAAAGAAACTCAATATGAAAAGTACAATCCCTGTTGCAATAGCGAACATAACAGAAAAGGCAATGAGTTTTTTCGAATTTTCTTTAGCAAGATGTAATTCATTTTTCCCTAATGTGTTTCCGACCATGACTGCAATTGCCGTCGATATACCCCCAAAGGTGACAAAAACCAATTGGCTGATTGCTCCAGTTATACTCATTGCAGCTAGACCATCATTTCTTGTCGAATACGCAAATAGAAATGCTGTTTGACCAGTAGACCATAAAGCTTCATTTAATGCTAACGGTGATGCCATGATGATCACTGCAACCAATAACTTTTTATTAATCTTAAAAATGTGGAAGATGCGCGTCGAAAAGATTCTACCTTTGAAATACAACAAAATTAAAGATAATGACAATTCAACCAAGCGCGAAATCAGTGTAGCAATCCCAGCGCCAACAATACCTA
>QKIB01000037.1 GCA_003249785.1 Acholeplasmatales bacterium | reverse complement strand
AGACGAATACTGAAGAATTTACCAAATTATGTTATAATAAATTAGCATTTCCTCTATGGCTTAGACATAGAGAAGACGGAGACTTATTAGCCTTTGATTATGGGCATAAAAAGTTGAAAAAATTGTTGATTGATGCCAAGGTTCCCAATGAAGAAAGAAAGAAACTTTGGGTCCTGACAGACAACGATGACCGAATCCTTTGGGTTGAAAACTATTATCTCAATCAAACCTTAGGTGATGCTAAAACATTATACTTCCAATTCAAAGGGGACACTAAACATGCGAAATGACATCGCTAAAATTCTAGTATCAGAAACTGAGATTGCTGAAATTTGTGATAGATTGGGCAAACAACTCACCATTGACTATCAAGATAAAGAACCCATTCTTGTTGGCTTGTTAAAAGGCTGTATGCCTTTCATGTCTGATTTGACCAGACATATCGATTTGATGTTTGAAGTTGCTTATATGTCTGTTTCAAGTTATCATGGTGGCATTGCTTCTTCTGGTGATGTTAAAATCAAGATGGATCTAGATATTTCCATCAAAGGCAGAGACGTTCTCATCGTTGAAGATATCGTCGATACTGCCAATACCATCGTCACCATCATCGAACTCTTTAAACATCGTGGCGCGAAATCCGTCAAGATGGTTACACTCTTAGATAAGCCAGAAGGCAGACAGAGACCTTACCAACCTGAATATGTTGGAAAGGTGATTCCAAAGGAATTTGTAGTAGGCTATGGATTAGACTATAACGAATTCTATCGTAACCTACCTTATGTAGGTGTATTGAAACCAGAAGTTTATAACAAATAAAGGGGTGCTTTTATGAACCAAAACCCAAGAAGACAAGACCCAAGGAAAAAAATAGAATACCGTAAAAAACCCGATTATCTCATCATGTTGTTTACACTTGTTGTCGTGATCGGTATTTTCTTATTCTTGAGAGATGCCCTTCAGGGCCAAGTTCAAGAATTAACCGTTACACAAATTGAACAAGCAGCAACACTCGAACATATCGAATCCATCCAGTATCAACTGGTTGGAGGGGACAATTTTGATTTAGTTACCGTCTCAGGTAAAATGTATGACCAGTACAAAGGACTTTACAACAACATCGTGAACTTCTCTCGTGTGATGCGCATTGATGAAGCTCAAAGCATCATGTCAACCGTTGAAGGTTACGGTGGGACGACCAACATTGTCGAAAACTCAAGTATTACGATATGGTCTGTATTATTCAACCTAGTTCCTATCATCTTAGTCCTTGTCATCCTGTTTGTCATTTTCAGAAATGCAAACAACCAAAACAGCAAAGCATTTGATTTCGCAAAGAATAGAGCGAAACTCAATCGTGAAAAATCAGTCACATTCAAAGATGTTGCAGGATGTGATGAAGAAAAACAAGAAATGGAAGAACTTATCGACTTCTTAAAAGCACCTAAAAAATATATTGATATGGGTGCAAGAATTCCTAAAGGTGTTCTTTTAGTCGGTGCTCCTGGTACTGGTAAGACCTTGCTGGCAAGAGCAGTATCCGGTGAAGCCAACGTCCCATTCTTCTCCATTTCAGGTTCCGACTTCGTTGAAATGTTCGTCGGTGTCGGTGCTTCTCGTGTTCGTGACTTGTTTAAAGTTGCTAAAGAAAATTCTCCATGTATCATCTTCATCGATGAAATCGATGCTGTTGGTCGTCAACGTGGTGCTGGCTTAGGTGGCGGTCATGACGAAAGAGAACAAACCTTAAACCAACTCTTAGTTGAAATGGATGGTTTCTCTACCAATATGGGTATCATCATCATGGCAGCAACCAACCGTCCTGATGTTCTTGACCCAGCGTTATTACGTCCAGGTCGTTTCGACAGACAAATTACAATCAGTCTACCCGATATCCGCGGACGTGAAGCGATTTTAAAGGTTCATGCTCGTAATAAGAAGTTGGATCCAAAAATCAAACTTGATGCATTTGCAGCACGTATTCCGGGATTCTCTGGTGCCGATATTGAAAACTTACTGAATGAAGCTGCTTTACTCGCTGCACGTGACAACAGAACGTTAATCTCTGAAATCGATATGGATGAAGCGATTGACAGAGTTATGATGGGACCTGCTAAAAAGAGCAGAAAATATTCACCAGAAGAAAAGAAAACCATTGCGTACCATGAAGCAGGACATGCCGTCATCGGTATTAAACTTCAAGATGCAAATATCGTTCAAAAAGTCACCATCATCCCAAGAGGTCGTGCTGGTGGATACAACTTAATGACACCTGCTAAGGAAAAATTCGTAGAGACCAAGAAAACATTACTCGCAGAAATCACTTCATTTCTTGGTGGACGCGTTGCTGAAGAAATCGTCTTTGACACGGTAACAACTGGCGCATACAATGACTTCCAAAATGCAACAGCAATCGCTAGAGCGATGGTTACTGAATATGGTATGTCTGATTTAGGACCTATCCAATATGAAAGTGCCGGTGGCAATGTCTTCTTAGGTAGAGATTACTTTAAAGAAAAGAATTTCTCTGACCAAGTTGCTCATGAAATTGATAAAGAAGTCAGACACATCATCACTGAATGTTATCAAAATGCAAAACAAATCATCACTGAAAATCGTGATTTACTAGACTTGATTTCGCACTATTTGGTTGAAGTGGAAACACTCACCAAAGCTGATATCGATGAAATCGTTACAACAGGTAAACTCTCCTGGTGGCATGAAAAACAGGAATTAGCAGCAAATGCGGCTTGATAAATATTTAAAAGTTGCACGCATCATCAAGCGTCGTACGATCGCCAAGCAAGCAGCTGAAAAGGAAAAAGTAGAGATTAATGGAAAAACTGCGAAACCCTCTTCTGCTGTTAAAGAAGGCGACATCTTAACCCTTTTCTTAGGTGCAAAAATCATCTCTGTCAAGGTTTTATCGACTGAGCTTAAGAAAGATCAACTCATGTACGAACTTCTACAAGAAGAAAAACGGCCATAACTTTATTTATGGCTTTTTCTATGATATAATATCTTGGATTACAAGGAGGACTCAGTATGTTTCCAGAAGACTTGAAAGAACAACAAATTGTGCGTCGTGAGAAAGCACAAGAACTTAAAAATAAAGGGATAGAACCTTTCGGACAAAAATTTGTACGCACACATAACAGTAAACAGATTTTTGACTTATATGAAAGTGATGATCACGATACCTTAGAACAAAAGAATATCAAGGTGATCGTTGCTGGTCGTATCATGCTCAAAAGAGGTCAAGGTAAAGCTGGATTCATGAACATCCAGGACCGTGAAGGTCAAATCCAGATTTATGTCAGACAAGATGCTATTGGTGAAACAGCTTATGAAATTTTCAAACAAGCAGACTTGGGTGATATCGTTGGAATTGAAGGCATCCTATTCAGAACCAAGACCAATGCATTAACCATCAAAGCACAAGTCTTTACGCATTTGACCAAAGCTTTAAGACCCCTCCCAGATAAATTCCATGGTCTTCAGGATAAAGAGGAAGCAAGACGTCGTCGTTATGTTGATCTCATGGTCAATGAGGAAGCCAGACGTGTCGCCTTCATGAGACCAAAAATCATTAGAGGCATTCAAAGATTCTTTGACAACAAAGGCTTTGTTGAAGTGGAAACGCCTGTCTTACAGGGTATCTTAGGTGGTGCTGCTGCAAGACCATTTGTGACACATCACAATGCTTTAGATATGGACTTCTATTTGAGAATTGCTACTGAATTACCCTTAAAGAGGTTGATTGTCGGTGGTATGGAAGCTGTCTATGAAATCGGAAGACTCTTTAGAAACGAAGGCATGGATGCAAAGCATAATCCAGAATTCACAACCATTGAAGCGTATTTAGCTTATGCTGATATGTATGACATCATGGATTTGGTTGAAGAATGTTTGTCAACAGTTACTTATGAAACCTTAGGTTCCTATGACATTACTTTTAACGATCAAGAAATTCATATGGGACGTCCATGGAGACGTTGGCATATGGTAGATGCTATTAAGGAATTATCTGGTGTTGACTTCTGGAATCCTTATACACTTGAAGAAGCCATCGCATTAGCTAAAAAACATGACATCCATGTTGAAAAACATTATGGGTTTGGACATATCGTTGAAATGTTTTTTGAAAAGTATGTTGAACCAACCATCGTTCAACCAACGATGATCTATGGTCATCCAATTGAAATCAGTCCACTAGCTAAAAAGAACGACAAGGATCCAAGATACACAGAACGTTTTGAACTCTTTATCATGTCAAGCGAATATGCGAATGCATTCAGTGAATTAAATGATCCAATCGATCAAAGAGAACGATTCGAAAATCAACTAAAAGAAAAAGCGTTGGGCAATGATGAAGCCAATGAAATGGATGTTGATTTCGTTGAATCCTTGGAATACGGCATGCCACCAACTGGCGGCTTGGGTATCGGGATTGACCGGTTCGTGATGTTACTCACCAACACACCAAACATCAGAGACGTCATCTTATTCCCACACTTAAAACATCGATAAGATCAAAAGCGACTACAAGGTAGTTGCTTTTTTTATGCGCATCTGTGATAAAATATGATTAAAAGAGGGACAGTTGATGAATCAAATCAAGGTAGTTGATCTGAAGAAAAACTACATCAACGGCAAAATCGTTCATGAAGTGCTCAAAGGCATTGATTTTTCTGTTGATGAGGGAGAGTTCGTTTCCATCTGTGGTCCTTCGGGGTCTGGCAAGACGACTTTACTTTATGTCTTGGGCGGTTTAGAGCCTTATACAGCGGGTTCTGTAGTCCTCTTTGATCAAGAGCTTAATACCTATTCAGATGGAGCAAAAGCCAAACTGAGATCACAAGATATCGGATTTGTCTTCCAGTTCTATAATCTGATTCCTAATTTGACAGTCTATGAGAATGTGCTTCTTTCTTC
>QKIB01000003.1 GCA_003249785.1 Acholeplasmatales bacterium | reverse complement strand
CCTAATAACAATTTTATTAATATGATAGGCTTTCTACTGATAAGTGGTTTGCTCATTTCATATTTAATTTCAGATAGAATATTTCATGGGGCAAGCTTAGCTAAAAGAGTTTATAAAATTAGACTTGTTAACAAATTGAATCATAATACACCTCCAATGATTTCAATCATCCACAGAAGAATAATTGAAATTTATTTACATCCTATGTTTTCAAAAATGAATTTTTTAGAAAGATCAAGATATATTGACGAAAAGACTGGAACTAAAGTAGTAAAAATAAAATAATATATTGATGATATCACTGAAATATCCTATAACATTTGTAAAAAGACCTTCTAAGCCGTCGGTCGAGGATTCGAATCCCTCTTGAAACGCCACTTAAAAAGTAAAACCCCAAATCGGGGTTTTTTTATTGAAAAAAAGATAAACTCAAAGAGTCTATCTTAAACATCTAGTTTGAAATGAGATATTAAATATTCTGCAATACCATTCTCATCATTCGTAAGCGTTGTAATATCCTTAGAAACTTCTTTGACAACATCTAGGCCATTCTTCATAGCAACCCCCAACGCTGCATCTCTAATCATTTCGACATCGTTAATGCCATCGCCAAAGGCGATGAGTTGTTCTTGGGTCATGTTGTAATAGTTCAACAAATATTTTAACGCAGATGATTTAGAAATATGTCGTAAATAGATTTCATAAAGTGCAAGCCCATTATCAACACCCCATAATCTTGTTGATAAGGTTTGATTGAAAGAACTGTTGATATAGTCCTCTAGATTTTTCATATCTTTTTCATAAATCAAATAGACTAGACCTGTTGGTTCAACTGTCAGTTTATTGAATTCACATTCGATGATGCTAGCACTTGACATGCCACTAAAATATTCTTCAAGTTTTCGATCATATTTATAAGCATAGACGACTTTGTTTTCACTAAAGAAAGCTGAGACAATCATGTCTTTTGTATGATTGAAGAGTTCTCTTACGATATGGAGTGGCAAATACGTTTTTTGTTTGGCAAAGCTTGGATCCATTGGATTTTCAATCGATCCACCATTATCAGTAATGAGTGGAGTATCTAATCCAATTTGCAAATATTTTGGAATGGCACCTTCAAATGGTCGTCCGGTTGCGATGACAACCGTATGTCCAAGCTCTCTGAGCTTATTTAATACATCAATTGATTTTTGCGTTAGTTCACCTTGACGATTGAGTAAAGAACCATCAAGATCACAGGCGATTAAATGTTTCATATGAACACCTCATTGTTCATTATCTCATAAAATGAAATGAAGTCAAGCAAAGCTTTCTTAATATTGTGTAAATATAAAGAAAAAGATATCTAAGATATCTAATTCATTTTTGGTGTTGTATAAACAAATGATGATCCTCCACCACTACTTGCTGGTACAGAAGAAGGTATGGCGTAATTGAAGAAATTGGACTCATTTAATGTATTGTTTACATAAATAATAGTTTTGTTGAAATTTGATGGTTGCATCGGATAGATTCCACCAGTAATGATAATATTGGAACTATTTCCAGTAAATTTATTTGATAAGAAGTATCCGTATCCAGTGGAGTTATTTTGAATGACTGTTCTCCCTTCACAAAGCATGAAGGTCGGTTGATCAGATGTGCCAAATAATGTGCCTTTAGATGTTGAAACGTCTCCACTTACATAAAAAGTTCCTTGCATTCTAGGTGTTGAGTTTTTAACATCGCCATTCATACTACCATTGATGATGATGTTTCCTATAATTTCAGAGTTTTTGCCCAGATTTAGATCACCATCGATGATGAGGAAATATCCTGGATCCACGAAAAGATCTTGATTGTCTGCTAAGCTGACAGTTCCGCTGATATACCAGTCATCAGCAACAACAGGAAAGTTTTGACTCGTAATCACTGCTGGTGATTCTAAAGTATAAGATCCTGGGGATTGTGTAAGTGAATATAGATAATCCATGATACTCTGAAAATCGGTGAATGATGTTTGTGGTGTTAAACTTGGAAATTGATTTGTTATAAATTCTGGAATGAATGTTGCTAGAATATTGGTTGGTGTAATCAGTGGATCTAAGGTAAAATCCGGTTCCTGCCCTGTATAACTGAAGACTGTGGATGCCAAAGGAAGCGCTGCAGCAGAAGTAGAAAAATAACTTGAGACCACTTTGGTTGTAGTCACCATAGAGGTGACCAAATAGACATTTTCATTATAAGCTGTAATGGTGACACCCATGAAGGTTGCTAAATTATCAAGATAGGTTGGATCCAAATTCTGATCTCTTCCGATGATGTTAATGGTTCCATCGACAGCTTGGACAGCATTTGCATAACCTTCAGTCCGATCAATGTTATAATCGACTAAACGAGCTTGAGAAACAGCATAGGTAAGAAGTGTGGATGCAATGGCTAAAACCAAAGCAACAATACCGATGGCTGTCGATAAACCAATGCCTTTATGATTGAGTTTTAACAAAAGAATCCGCCTCCTTTCATCAAGCTGGAATGGTTAATATAGCAAAGCTATAGGATGTTGTAAATGTAAAAGTCTCACCTGTAGTAGCAACAAGTTCATATGTGATTTTTAAATAGGCTTGTGTATTGGTTGTAATGAGTTCAATCGTGCTGTTTGGTCCAAGTGTGAAATTGTTGATCACTATGGGTGTACTATCTACAAGGATTTCTCCATTGCTGATTTCAATTTGATAGGTCAGTGCAGGACTATAGGTCGTTAAGACGATCTGTCCAGTTCCAGAGTCAAAGGTATATTCAAACTCTTTTTCTAAAACAAAACAATCCTGACCACCACAACTTGAATACGTTGTTGGTCCGAAAGCCAAGATGTCGTCTTTTAAACTGCGATCAATGAAGAGTGCTTCACTGTTAGCCATCGCATTGACTTCAATTTTCGAACTTGCATTGTTGATCAGTGTTATCACTGTAGCAGTAAGTGCAACAGCAAGACCAAAGATGACAACAGCTGCCAAGAGTTCAACTAATGTCAGACCTTTTTTATTCATAAACGATACCATCCAATGTTAAGTATCTGTGATAATAATATTCAATCTGTATTTCAAAATAAACGACCTGGTAAGTCTGTGATTCAGAAGTTGGTGCCAAAAAAGTAATCGTCACATTGGTATCATAGGTGATTCCATCAGAGACATAAGTGAAGACATCACATGAAAATGGAGAATTCAAGGATGCACAGGTTGTTGAAGTGACAATCATTTCAGATCCGTTCATCCAAGTACTTAAGTCTGCATAAGTGGATGTGGAGATGATTTCATCTCTGATGCGAGTTCCAACTTCAACCGCTAAAATCCGGTCATTGGTTGCTATCGTTTGATTTCTTACATTGATGGCAATTGAGATTCCTGTAACGAGTGCTAAGGAGATGATAAAAATAGAAGCAATAGCTTCTAAGACGGTAAAGCCTCGATGATTGAGTTGTCTATGCATGCACTCACCCCATTTCATCTCTATCATCATTATATTATAATTTATGCTTTTTCGTCTTAATTAATCATTAAGATCCTTCTTATAATTCTTTCAAATTCAAAAAAATCAACCTCAATGATGGGTTCATTTGGTATAATATTCATAAATAGAGGTGATGCATTTGAGCAAGCTTAGAAATTTATTGAAACAAAACGCCTATTTTACAATTACGGTTCTGATTTGTCTTTTATCACTCACTTTTGCAGGGATCACCCTTGTTGCTTTTAGTTTTGGAAACAGTGCCAATGAAACCAGTGTTGGTTCAATCTATTTAGGTAACACCAAATCAGATCAATATGCTGCTGTGCTTGCTGATGAAACAAATTTGTGGATGAATCGTGCAAGTTATGAACTTGTCTATGAAGATTATACGTATGATATTCCTCTTAATTTATTTGAATTTAATGCAGCCACAACCATTGATCATTTGACAGTTAATGCAGTTAATCTTGCGTATTTTGATATCGACAATACAAATCTCAATCTTTTGAAACAAGAGATAGAAACAACATTCACCTCAACACTCTATGATGTCTTCGATTTTGAAACTTTCTATGCTAACCTTACAACAGATATGCAAAATCTCAAGAATTTGAAAGTTTATGATGTTGCTGATTATTTGGATACGGGTGTATCTGAAACAGTTTTGGCTTCCAGAAGCTTGACCTTGATTGCACCAGCTGATGTAGATCACATCATCAGTGTTGTCACCAATCTTGACATTCAAGCAAAATCTAGATTCTCTATTTTGGAATCACTTGGAGCGTTAGATCTGAGTAATGAACAACTCAGTATCATAGCCTCGGGTATTCAAGGTGTTGTCCTCAACACCAATTTCGATGGGTTTGTTTTTGAACAGAATTACACCATGCCAACTTGGGCTGCACCTGGACAGAATGTAAGAATTCTCAAGGTTAATGATTTTGATTTCACATTTTATAATGATTTCGATGTTCTCTATCATATCCAGATTTCTAAGACCAGTTCAAACACTTTGTTGTTTGAACTGATAGGCTACCCTTATATAACTACCTATGATACAACCTCTGTCTTTCAAGTCACCATTCCATATCAAACCATTTATATTGATAATGACACCATTGATGGTTTAACGCCTGGCGTCATCACAGAAGAAACAGATACGGAGTATATTTATCATTTGTTGATCCAAAACGGAACGGAAGGTCAAGTCAGTTTCTTCATGAGAACAGCCACACGTTTTGGTGAAACACCAGTGACATCTAGATTATTTGATGAGCAAATTTTACCGATTCCAGAAATTTACTATGAAAATATCGTCCTTAAATAACCTAAACACCATTTTTAAAGGAGGCATTTGATTATGGCACTCAAACGTATTGGTGACGTTCTACTTCAAGAAAAGGTTGTCACTCAAGCACAACTCAATGAAGCATTGAAACATAAAGAAAAAGATGAACGTCTTGGCGAAACGCTTGTGAGACTGAATATTGCTAACGAAATGCAGATCTTGAAAGCACTTGAGAATTCAACAGGTGTTCAACGTCTATCGTTAGCTAACTATACCATTGATGAACATGTGCTCACCCTCGTTGATGAGAATTTTTGTCGACGCAATGTCATCATTCCTTTAAGAATTGAAGGTGCTAAGATTTTATTTGCAACACATGATCCGTTGGATTTTGCTGTTATTGAAGAATTAAGAATGATTACAGGGTATCGTCCCAAAGCTTATTCAGCACCTAAAAATGATATTTTAACCCAAATTGAAAAATATTATGGATTCACAAGAACTTTAGAAGCACTTGGTGTCAAACAAAACATCATGAGCGAAGAAATGATTGTTGAAGATGATGAACTTGATGACACGCCAATGGTCAAGCTGGTCAACCAAATCTTGACATCAGCCGTTTTCCAAAGAGCATCTGATATCCACATTGATCCGATGGATGACAAAGTCCTTGTCAGATATCGTGTCGATGGTGTCTTAGATGTCGTCAGAGAATTTCCTAATAAAATCCTCAACCAGATGATTAGCAGAATCAAAGTTATGTCCGGTATGGATATCACAGAAACCAGAGTCCCACAAGATGGACGTATCCAAACATTAATTCAACAGAAGAACATCGACTTACGTATTTCAACACTTCCTACGGTTCGTGGTGAAAAAGTCGTCATGAGAATTCTAGATTTATCCGGAACCATGAATAAAATAGATGCCATCGGTCTTGATCCAAAAGAAGAAAAAATGGTCAGAGACATGATTGCTAAACCCAATGGCATCGTTTTGGTCAGCGGACCTACAGGTTCTGGTAAAACAACGACACTTTATGCATGCTTGCATGAACTTAATCAACCCAATGTCAATATTGTGACTGTCGAAGATCCTGTGGAAATCAAGATGCCAGGTGTCAATCAAGTGCAGGTTCATCCTGATGTTGACTTAACCTTCGCAAGAGCACTCAGATCCATCTTAAGACAAGATCCCAATATCATCATGATTGGTGAAATCAGAGATGTTGAAACAGCCGAAATTTCAATTCGCGCATCCTTAACAGGGCATTTGGTTTTATCGACCATTCATACCAACGATTCCATTAAGACAATCACTCGATTGCTCGATATGGAAATCGAACCATTCTTGATTGCATCATCCTTAAGCGGTGTCGTTTCGCAACGTTTGGTTAGAAGACTCTGCACAGAGTGCAGTTATGAAGATCAACCCAATGAAATTGAATCCGAAATGTTTCAAAAGCATCACATGGATGTCGATCATGTCATGCGTGCAAAAGGGTGTCCTTCCTGTAACTACAAGGGCTATGCTGGCCGTGTAGGGATCTTTGAAGTCTTACCGATTTCCAAGACAATGCAGAAATTGATCGCAGAAAATGTTGGATTAGATGTTTTAGAAGCACAAGCTAAGAAAGATGGTATGAAAACCATTCTAGAATCCGGTTTGGAAAAAGTCAAAGCCGGGACAACCACTTTAGAAGAAGTCTTAAAAGTCGCAAGCGAATAGGAGGACGTTCCATTGGAGCTGCGTAACTTCAAATATACGGCAGTCAATGCTGATGGAAACATCGTCAGAGGTCGCATTGAAGCCTTGAATCGCAATGTCTGCATCAAATATCTGCAGACCAAAAACTATCAGATCAAAACACTTCAGGAATATAAAAGCGTCATTGCTAAGCTCAATCAGGTAACGATTGGCAATACGCTAAAGACCAAGCAACTCATTTTCTTCTTGAAGCAGTTGGGATCTTTACTCAATGCAGGTGTTAATATTGTACAAGCACTTGAACTTTTAAGTCTGCAACAAGAAAACAGATTACACCGCAAACTCTATTTTGAACTTTATCAACAAGTCTATAACGGTTTCTCATTTTCCAAAGCATTGTCGAAAAGACCAAAAGAATTTCCAAGCCTTTTGGTTCAGATGATTGAAGTTGGAGAACTGTCTGGAGATCTACCTAAGACAGTTCTTAAAATGGCTGACTATTATGAAAAACAAATGAAGATTAATAATGAAATCAAAAGCGCGATTCGAATGCCACTGATTTATTTGGCAGCGGCACTGTTGATTGCTGCTGGGATGCTCATTTTTGTTTTTCCTAACATCACTGACTTATTTGCATCCTTCGAAGGTGCAACATTACCACCAGTCACTCAGTTTTTCTTAGACATGGGGAACTTTGTTTCGCAATATGCACTCTATATCCTGAGTGGGCTTGTTGCTTTAACAGTTCTTATATGGGCACTGAATAGATTCAGCGAAAAAGCACATCGCGGATTAGCGATCATGATGTTGAAACTACCTATCATCGGATCACTCATTCAAATGAACAATCAAATCATGATTGCGAATTCACTCGCACAAATGATGTCCAATGGTATCAATTCACTCAAAGCACTTCATACCATCAGAAATCTTGTCAAGAATGTCATCTATCGTGAACTCTTAACCAAAACGATTATGTACATCGAAGACGGCAAACCATTCTCAAAGGCATTCATGGAAAGTCCCTATGTAGATCCCATCATGGCAAAGATGATCGCAACTGGAGAAAGAACTGGTGAAATACCGAAGTTAATGAACAATCTAGCCCTTTATTATAATGGTGTTTCTGAACTCAGAGTTGAACAAATCAAGAATACCATTCAACCGATTTTACTTATTATCGTTTACGCGATTGTCGGTGTAATGATCCTGGCGATCATGATGCCAATGCTTTCATTAGGCGGTCAAATCTAAATCTTAAGAAAATCTTAATTGTCTTAAAAAATTATTAAGTATGTTGATTTGAAATAAACGTGTGATAAGATAGAACTATAGATAAGGGAAATCATAAGGAGGAAAAATTATGACTCAAACTTTAAAAAGCAGAAAAGGCGTTACTTTAGTTGAATTATTAGCAGTTATCGTTATTTTGGGGATTATCGCAGCAATTGCAGTTCCTACCATTGGTGGTTTGATTGAAAGACAAAGACAAAATGCAGCAGAAGCTACATTTACTTCAGTACAAGAAGCAGCAAGACTTTATGCTGGTGACTTGTCCACTGGTGCTGTATTCTCACTTCAGGATTTACTTGATGACAATGCATTATCTGAAACAGTAGCCTTAACAACTGATGCTGCTGGAACAGAAGTCGTAACACCTAATGATATTTTTGAAGTACAATCTAACGGATCTGTCTTGATTGTCATGCCGGTTGGAGAAACGGGCTTATATGTTGACGGCTATCTTGTCTACGGCAGCTAATCATTCATAACAACTAAAAAAAGGTTTCACATGAGTGAAGCCTTTTTCTTTATCATTATCCTATCTTGTCGGAACTTTCAAAAAAAGGTATAATAATCATAAGGGAGTGTACGTAATCCAAGGATTACATACAATTTGAGCATATGATCATTGTTTATTCGGTTCTAATTTTCATCTTGGGCGCATTGTTTACATCTTTTTTTCATTTGATTGCACAAAGACTGCCCAATAAAGAATCGATTACCGGAAGAAGCTATTGTCCGCATTGTCATCATGAACTTCGTTTGATTGATGTGATGCCTATCTTCGGTTATCTCATCAATCGCGGGAAATGTCATTACTGCAAATTACCTATCCCTATTTCTCATCTAATTACTGAATTCATTGGTGGGCTCTTGTTTGTCGGATCCTACCTTATGGTCGGATTTTCCATAGAACTAGCTATAGCCTGGATCATGATCTCGATTTTAATGATTGAGACTATCAGCGATCAGACCTATATGATCGTGATTGACAAGATCTGGATCATCGGCATCGTTCCCTTGATCATCATCAGAATCTTTCAAGGCAATATCCTTACCTATTTGTTATCTGCAGCCATTATGTTTTCTATTCTTTATCTTTTTTCTTGGCTCGGACAAAAAATCTATCACCGGGAAGCCTTTGGTGGTGGTGATGTGAAACTCTATCTTTTCATCGGTTTTGTATTGACCATTGAACAAGGGATTCTTTCTTTGTTTCTTGCTGCATTGTTCGGTTTGGTCTACGGATTAATCAGGAAAAATAAAACGAACCCAGAAATCGCTCTGGTTCCCTTTATTTTTGCAGGTGTAGTGATTGCGTTTTTCTTTGGAAACAGTATGATTGATTGGTATATCAATCTGTTAGGAGTGTGAGTGTATGGCATCACGGAAAGAAAGTATCAATGTATTGATTACAGATGAATCCATTGGAGTATTTCAACAAGGCGAAAAGAACCAACCTGTGTTAAGTCAAATGATTGAATTGGATAAGCATGTCATTGACAACGGGTATATCAAAGAACCCGAAGTCTTTTTGAGTGTGCTGAAAACATTCTTCAAAGAAAACAAGATCAAAGCGCACCGTCTCAACATGATTATCCATGACCAGAATCTTCTGATTCGAGAATTTGTAATACAAAAGAGCGAATTACAGAAGAAAACGATAGTCGATTACATTCATGCTCAAACCGGAAGAACACTCCATTTTCCCTTTGAAGAAGCGAATATTGCTTACGTCGTGAAATCAGAGACTGAAACTGAAATCAAGGTTATTGGCATCATCACTGATGAGAATCTACTTCAAGATTATTATGATGTTTTCGATCGTCTTGGTATTCGACATGTCAATTTCAATATACCGGCTAACGTACTTTATCATTTGAATCAAGTTTCAAATCAAAATTCTGCTTCTCGAATCATGCTTGTTTCAGTGTTTGATAGAATGCTTACAATCAATGTGATGGAAGATGCAGTACCTGCTTTTTCAATGATTGAAGAAACCGAAGAGAACCTTGAAAAATACGACGAAATGATTGAAAACTATATTGAACGCGTTGCCAATTACTACAAGTTCAATATCAAAAAAGGTGAAGTAAGTATTGAACAGGTCGTCTTGTTTAATTTCGCTAGAACCATCGAAGATGCACATCTAGAAAAACAAATCAAGCCAGAAATCAAAGATCTTTCATTTTCAATATTTGATAAACAATCCATTATTCAATCTGTAGGAGAAAACCTAGAAGTTTGTTTCATGGCGTATGGTGAACAGTTTGTTGCGAAATCGGAAGATATCCATCACTTTCACTTCAATGTTGAAAGAGTCAAACCAATCAACAGGTACGCCAACTATTTGCTTGTATTAGCATTCACGATCTTCACATTGACCACATTGATCTACATTCCTTTATATACTTTCAACGAGGATATCAATATCCAAACCAATAAAAACAATATCTTGCAGCATCAGATTGATGCCTTGAATAATGATAGCCCTGATGTGACAGATTACACTCAAATCGAAAAGAATTACAGCAATGCTTATGACATGATTAATGACCAAATCACTAATCCATCTGATTACTTCCGTGATTTACTCAGTCAGGTAAGTGGTAGTTTGGAAGTCGTGAGAACGTCTTTAAATTCTGATGCGAATGAAATCAAGATTTTGATTTCTTCAACATCGGAGATGGAACTCTATGAATATCTCATTCTGATCTATGAAGCATATGGCATCACCAATGGAGATGATCCCTCCAGATGGATGGTCTCACAACCTGAACGAAGATTTGTCTCCAGTCTTGTTATGGAGGTGACCGTTTATTATGCGTAAGACCAACGTTTTTGGAAAGAAAGTCAATCAAGCAAAGACTTTGTATTTAATTATTGCTGTGTTTGTTCTTGTGGTTGCCGGATACTTCACCATCATCCAAGTCCAGAATAATAAACTCATTCAACTCCAAGAACAAGAAGTTGTTCTGCAGAGTCAAATTGATACACTACTTGCAACCACACAAAGTGAAACCTATCATGAGATTAGTCAAATCATCCAATATCTGCCCAATCAGTACAATCAACTATCTATTTTAAATGAACTTGATTTCGTCAAGAACCTTTCGGGATTGGCTTTAGCTACCGGATATTCAGTTGATTTTATTGAAAATGCTGATTCGCCATTCACTCAAGCTTTACCAGATACAGTCAAGTTTGCACAGATCGATCTTTCAATGCACATCACTGATCCAGATTTGATTTTAGATTTTATTGACAACCTCTTGGATCAAGATCGGTTGTATTACATCAGCACAATGTCGGTCTCCTATACCGATATTGGCGAAGCTACTATTCAAATGACACTTTACACGTTTTATAACGATGTTGTATTATCTTAAAAGAATAATCATTTAAAGAGCAAATACTTTTGCTCTTTTTTTGTTTTCGTTTATCAATCTTCATGCTTTGTGTTCCTTTTGAACCGTGATATAATATTTAATAAGGAGGAAGTCGAATATGAACATTTTACTTGAGTTCGGACCTATTCGATTTGATTACAGCACATTCATCAGCTTTTTGCTGGGTATTAGCTTTGGCTTTTTGCTGTTGCTCCTGATATATTTGTATGCCGTATTGAAGAGTTTGAATAAAGGACTTAAATTAAGAACGGCAGATGAAGAAGATATTGATGAAGAAGAAATCAAGATGCTCATCAAGGATGCTCAAAAGCAGTTCAAGAACAAAGAAGCAAGAGTGGCTGTTGGTTTTCCAAAACATCTTTTGGATATTACGACTGAACTTTCTGTTGACATTGCTAAGAAATTTTACCCCAAGTCCAAATATCCCTATCTAGAATTAACAGTTGATGAGACACTTAAACTGAATCATTATGTCACTGACCGACTTGAAGAACTCTTGAGTGGTCGTATTCTCAGATTAACGCGAGGGATGACACTCACAAAGCTTGTTGAGATGAACGAAACCAAGACAAAGATTGAAAATGCGAAAGCCATGAAGGCGGCTAAGAAGTTCAGCAATGTCGCAAAAACGACCATGGCAGTCATCAATGCAGTCAATCCGGTTTATTGGTTCAGAAAACTAACCAAGGAAGTTGCCGTCAATAAAGTCATGATCCGTATTGGGATGACCATCATTGCCATTACGGGTGAAGAAACCTATAAGATTTACAGCAAGAAAGTCTTTGATATTGAAAAGACGATTGATACAGGTGTTGATGATATCTATGAAGAGCTTGCAAAAGACTTTGTAAGTACAGGTGATCAAACATGAGAAAACAAAAAGAAATGCCAGAACTCAATATTGAAAAACCACCATTCGTTATTTTTCAGTTTGTCAAAATCGCAGGGATTAGGGGCAAAGAAACGTATAAGTCGAGTCATTTTGTCTCACCTATTTTTGGTCGTAGCGTCAAAGATGTTGTGACAGTACCTTTCACTGTCAAGAATACTGGTGATACCACCAGACGATTTGATGCTTTCAGAACAAAGACCAAGATGAGTGCTGAAGAAGCAAAATCCAAATATGGCAACAAGTATTATGAATTCACCAATATCATTTCTAACAAGACAAGAGCAGAAGTTTTTGGAGCATCTTCCTATGTTCCAGAAGATAAGAAAGAAAAAGATACAAAACCTGAAAGAAAGATTATGACTCCGATAGCTAAGAACTATCGCGAAGTTCATCATAAAGATCCAATACCTTTTGAAACCAAGCCCACAAAACAGGTTGCACAAGTTGAACCTGTGCTTGAGGAAAAACGGATTGATAGAGAACCTGCTGTTGAAACGTATGTTCGAAGAGCACCCATTCAACAAAAAGAAATCAAGTCCTCTGATTTTGGAGTTTATACTGAAGAAGAAGCACCTGATTATTTGCAGGATGAAACAATCTATCAACCAGAAACCCAATCTGTTTACAAATACCCATCAATTAAGTTGTTCTCTAAAAAGGACCGTGATTTGGATGCGAAACCTCAATGGTTGCTCGACCAAATCGATGTCATCAATGCAACCTTATCCCAGTTTGGAATTGAAGGTGAAGTCAGTGGAAGCGTCAAAGGTCCAACTGTAACACGTTATGAAATCGCACTTGAACCAGGCGTCAATGTCAAACGTATCCTTGGTATTCAAGACAATCTCATGATGAACTTGGCTTCTAAGAGTTTACGTATTGAAGCTCCAATTCCTGGAAAGCCTTATGTTGGACTTGAAGTGCCTAATGTGAAACCAGAAATTGTTGCTTTCGGTAATGTTGTTGACACCAAGGATTTTATCGATGATATGGATCACCCACTTAAGGTTGCACTTGGTGTGGATATCGATGGTCAAAATATCTATGCTGACATTCAATCCATGCCACATGGATTGATTGCAGGGGCTACCAATTCCGGTAAGAGCGTCTGTGTCAACACAGTCCTTGTTAGCTTGTTACTTAAAAATACGCCAGAAGATCTGAAATTGATCTTGATTGATCCAAAGATGGTCGAACTTGCTGCGTATAACGATTTACCACACTTGATTACACCAGTCATTACGGATGCGAAGATCGCTGCAGCTGCGCTCAATTGGGCAGTGAATGAAATGGAACAACGTTATCAGAATTTTGCAAACAGCAGATCCAGAGATATTCGTTCTTACAACGATAATATCAAGCGTGGATTAATCGATGGCGATAAGATGCCTTATATCGTCATCGTGATCGACGAACTTGCTGATCTGATGATGGCAGCACCTCATGATGTTGAAGATTCGATTCAACGCATTACACAAAAAGCGAGAGCTGCCGGCATCCATTTGTTGGTTGCTACACAAAGACCAACAACTGATGTTGTCAAAGGAACCATCAAATCCAATATCCCAGTCCGTATTGCCTTTAAGGTTGCATCATTTGTCGATTCAACCACCATCCTTGATGGTGCAGGTGCTGAATCACTCTTAGGTAAAGGCGATATGCTATTCAAACGTTCTGATCGTGCTCATCGTTTACAAGGTGCATTCATACCAGATGATGAAATCTATGCTGTGACTGATTACATCAGAGAACAATATCAACCTCGTTATGTCTTTGAACATGACTCATTAAAACAACAAGCCAGAATGCGTGAAGTTGCAAATGATGATCTGTTTGAAGATGTTGCCTACTTCGTGGTTCAAACGGGGAACGCATCAATCAACAGCATTCAAAAAGAATTTGAAATTGGATTTAACCGAGCACAAAAATTAGTTGAAATGCTCGAAGAATATCAAGTCGTTTCACAAGGACAAGGAACCAAAGCAAGAGAAGTCTTGGTTTCAGTCTCTGAACTTAAGGAGATTCTTGGTCACGAATAAATAGATAGGAACTGCACATGACATTAAAGAAAGCATACAAAACACTCATCTTAACCATTATTCTGATGATGATCACGGTCGCCCTTTATGCGTACCATGTTACAAAACTAGTTTTACAATGGGGTCTGATGGGACTGACAATCTCAGCCGTCGTCTCCATTTTTTCCATTATTCTTTCCATCCATCAGACCAAACATCAAAAAATCGTGAATGTCGGATTCTGGGCAAAACATCGTTTTGAACTTTTGGACTGGTTTACATTTTTATCTGTTTCCCTAATGATCATCTTCATGGTCTTCACCTTTTTCTTCTTACCATCGGATGTCGAACAGTATTCCATGTATCCAACACTGAAACCTGGTGAACGGATCGTGATTGCTCATTTTGAGTATGTACCAACCAGAAATGATGTGATTATCGTTGAAATTACCATGGATCATTATCCTTTGGTATCGGCAGATAAATATATAGAAAGAGATTCTTACGGGCGGATTATAGCTACCCACGACAAGATTTACTTTGTGAAAAGACTTGTAGGCATGCCGGGTGACATCATTGACTATGTCGTCGACGATTCAAATCCAGAACAGTATTTTGTCAGAATCAATGGTGCAGTAGTTTACTCACCTTATGGAGATCCTTATATTGTATTATCCGATCAAATCGATATTATTGGTCAGTCTTTGAACCAAGGTGTATTGATGGATGGGCGCTATTTGGCATTTGGTGATAATGCCAACGGCTTTATTGAGTATGATCCAGTGACTGGACGTAATGTCGATTTTCCAGGATCTTTCGATAGCCGGAGCTTTGGCGCAGTCTATGAAAATGATGTGATTGGTAAAGTCATCTTCAGATTGTGGCCACTAGGTGTCGTCCAATGATGAAACAAATCCAGTGGTTTCCCGGCCACATGTTCAAATCCCTAAGGGAAATCAGGGAAAAAATCAATCTGATGGATATCGTCTTGGTTCTTTTGGATGCAAGACTTCCCAAATCATCGATGAATCCTGAACTTTTCAAGATCATCAAGCATAAACCAACCTTGATTCTATTTAATAAAATGGATCTTTCGGATGATACCATCTTATCTGATTGGATTAGATTCTATGAAAAAGAAGGCTATGCAACTTTAAAGATTGATGCACAATCCGGCAAGAATGTGAACAAGATTCATAGTGCATGCCAGGAAGTGCTCAAAGATAAAATAGAAAAAAACCGACAAAAAGGTCTCAAAGATCGTCCTATTCGAACAATGATTTTAGGCATACCCAATGTTGGGAAATCAACCCTCATCAATCAGATGTCCAAATCTGGATCTGCAAAAACAGGGAATACTCCAGGCGTCACCAAAGCGCAACAATGGATTAAATTATCCGATGATTTCGAACTTTTGGATACTCCAGGCGTGCTTTGGCCAAAATTCGAAGATCCAAAAGTCGGATATCATCTGGCAATTACAGGAGCGATTAAAGATCGAATCTTGCCTGAAGATGATGTCGTGCATTATGCCTTAGAATTTCTAAAGAAGCATTATCCAAAACAACTTGAAGAACGTTATGGCATCTTAGGTGATCTTGAATATGTCGAAATGCTTGATACCATAGGCAAACTTCGTGGTGCTTTATTAAAAGGTGCAGAAATTGATTATCAACGTGTTTATACGATTGTCCTAACAGATATCAGAAACAAACAACTGGGAGGTCTTTCTTTTGACAGACTCTAGTTTATATTTATACGAAAATGAACTCTATCAACAAGGCGTCAAACATATTGCAGGTGTTGATGAAGCAGGTAGAGGCCCACTCGCTGGTCCTGTAGTTGCTGCTGCGGTCATCTTGAAACCAGGCGCAACATTCAAATATGTTGATGATTCCAAGAAGTTGACAGAAAAACAACGTGAAAAAGCATTGATTGAAATTAAAGAAAATGCATTGGCAATAGGTATAGGTATATCATCCGTTGAAGAAATAGATCGAATCAATATTTATAGAGCAAGCAGAGAAGCGATGCACTCAGCAATCAACCAACTCAAGATCAGACCGGATTATCTCTTGGTAGATGCTATGCCGATGGAAATCGACATTCCCATGCAAAGTATTATCAAAGGGGATGCTAAAAGTGTGAGTATAGCAGCTGCATCCATCGTCGCCAAAACAACCAGAGATGCGTATATGACTGAAATGGACAAGCTCTTTCCCCAGTATCAATTCAAGAAGCATAAAGGATATGGAACCAAGATTCATTTGGATGCAATCAAGCAATACGGGATCTCACCAATCCACCGAAAAACCTATGAACCCATCAAATCGATGTTAAAGAAGAAGTGACGAACTTCTTTTTTTATGTTTAAAGAAATTGTGTGATTTTTTGGTATTATAGGGCGATGAGAAAAATATATATTGTTAAAATATATATAAAAAATTAATCAAACTTTTAACTTGACTTTCCTTATTAAGACACTATAATAGGTATGGAAGTGGAGTGGTATATTGAACAAGAAACTCATTATTGTTGAATCCCCATCTAAATCGAAAACCATTGCCAGCTACGTCGGGAACGATGTGCTTGTTTTGTCTTCAAAGGGTCACGTTCGTGATTTAGCGACAACTGGCATTGATGGATTAGGTCTGGATATCGAAAATGACTTTCAACCCATCTACAAGATTATTCCTTCAAAGCAAGCACTTGTTAAAGAGTTGATTCAAAAAAGTAAAAATAGAGACGTCCTCATTGCAACCGACCCTGACCGTGAAGGTGAAGCCATCGGTTGGCATTTGGCAGAACTCTTAAATTTAGATCCTAAAGCACCGAATCGCATTGTATTTAGAGAAATCACAAAACCAGCGATTTTAGAGGCTTTACATCATCCTAGACCTATTGACCAGCATTTGGTCTTCTCACAGGAAGCACGCCGTGTTTTAGACCGTATTATCGGCTTTAAACTCTCAAAGCTCCTTCAAAACAAAATCAAATCCAAATCTGCAGGTCGAGTTCAGAGTGTTGCACTCAAACTCATTGTCGATCTTGAAAAAGAAATCGAAGCATTTGTTCCTGAAACGTATTATGAAATTGAAGCATGCTTCTATCATATGAAAGCGGACTATGTCATCCCACAAGGCAAACGATTATCTAAAGCAGAAGCAGATCAGATCGTCAAGACATCTCAAAATCCTTTCATTGTTAAAAATATCGTCACAAGAGAATCCAAACGGAATTCTAAACCAGCCTTCATAACATCGACTTTACAGCAGGATGCTATTTCAAATCTATCCATGAGTGCAAGTCGTGCCATGATGGTGGCTCAATCCTTATATGAAGGGAAAGAGATTGGTGGCGAACTTGTTGGGTTGATTACCTATATGAGAACGGACTCAACCAGACTCGCTCAACCCTTCATAGAAGAAGCACAGTATTATATAGAAAAGAGTTTTGGCAAAAATTATTTAGGTAAATATAAAGTTACAACCAAAGAAAATGCTCAAGATGCGCATGAAGCGATCAGACCAACCAGTGTGGAACGCACACCTGAAAGTATTGAACAATACCTCACTAGAGATGAATTCAGACTTTACAAACGCATTTATCAAAGAGCATTGGCAAGCTTAATGGCTCCAGCAACCTTTGATATTACAAAAGTCACTTTGGAATCCGGTGGCAATATCTATGAATCTGAAGGCAGCATTGAAACTTTCGACGGTCATCTCAAGATGTATTCGGAATCCAAGAATAAGGATAAACATCTGCCACACTTAACCATTGGACAAGATATATTATCCAAAGAAGTCAATTCAATTGAAAAAGTAACGACTCCAAAGACACGTTATAGTGAAGCAACCCTGATTAAGGAAATGGAATCCTTGGGTATCGGCAGACCTTCAACTTATGCACAAATTATTTCAACGCTCAAGAGCAGAGATTATGTAACTTTAGAAGAAAAAAGATTCAAACCAACCGATCAAGGTAAATTGACATCCGAACAACTCGATTTATTCTTCTCAAGAATCATCAATATTGATTACACATCACGTATGGAAACC
>QKIB01000070.1 GCA_003249785.1 Acholeplasmatales bacterium | reverse complement strand
TTTACGAAAAGAATTTATCTAGTTTTGAGAGATGTCTGGTGACGATGGCGAAGTGGACACACCTGTTCCCATCCCGAACACAGAAGTTAAGCACTTCAGCGCCGAAGATAGTTCCAAGGAGCGAAAATAGGACGTTGCCAGGCAAACCTCAAACATTTTAACTTTATAAGCGACGCCTACTGTGCCTACATAGCTCAGTTGGTTAGAGCACCTGACTGTTAATCAGGGGGTCCTAGGTTCGAGTCCTAGTGTGGGCGCCACTTACAATTTCAAACGGCCAAAGGCCGTTTTTTTATTTACTTTATAGAGGTAAAATGTTACAATGATATCAAATCTATTCCATTGGAGGGGGAAAAATGAAAAGATGCCCAGAGTGTAAGGCGTTAAATAGTGATGCAGCAAGTCATTGTGAGAAATGTGGTGCAGATATATCCTTAATTCAGAATACAACAAAAACGAACAATCAATTAGAGGAAGTCAAATATGAACCAAGACATATATTTTATTATATTGTTTTAGTTATTTTTGTTTTTGAGTTTCTCCTTATTTTGTTATCAAGTTTATCTTTCTTATTAGCACTATTGTACATTGCATTAGCTGTTATTCAATTTGTAATTGAAGTGATAATCTTTAAAGCTTTTAAGAAGTTTTCTATTAAGTCTGCTGAATCTCAATCGGATTTTTGGAATGATATTTCAGATAAAATGAATAAGAAATAAGTATGATCAAAGAGGAGATTAGTAAAGATGAAAGTATGTCCTGAATGCAATCACGAAAATACGGATTATGCAGATTACTGTGAGAAGTGCTTATCCAAATTTGAATCTTCAAAAAAAGTCATTGTTGAAAATGAAATATATGGTAAAATCGGAAAAGATAATTCAACTTTCATAACAATTGAAATCATCGGTATTTTATGTATCTTGTATGAAGCTTTTCTCGCGATATCTGGTTTAATCAGAACAGGTTATTTGGATTTCCAATTTATCGTTGTTTCTTTTCTCGCAATTGGGATTTTGATCTTAGGTTCAATGATTAAAGAACTAAGAAACCAAATCATATATCTTCAGAAATACATTGATATTAAGGATCATGAAGATGTAGAAAAAACTCACAAGGTATAAGCAAGAAATTTAATTACTTATTTTTGAATTTGATTAATAAAAAAAGACTCTCAAGTTGACCTTGAAAGTCTTTTTATTGTTTTTAGTGAAATAAAAACTTTAGGATTGGATCAATTTCTGCTAAGATTGGAACGATAATAAGGGATACGATGCTCATCAGTTTTATGAGAATATCCATTGAAGGACCAGCTGTGTCTTTAAAGGGATCACCAACAGTATCTCCAGTAACTGCAGCTTTATGTGCTTCAGAACCTTTTCCACCCAGGTTACCTTCTTCAATATGTTTTTTCGCGTTATCCCAAGCACCACCAGCATTTGCCATAAAGACCGCTAGCATGATCGCTGAAACCAAACCACCCATAAGTAATCCTCCCAAACCTTCAACACCTAACAATATCCCCGCTATAATGGGTGAGAAGACAGCAATACTTGCCGGGATAAGCATTTCATGAAGTGCAGCTTTTGTAGAAATATCAACGCACTTTGCATAGTCAGGTAGTGAATTACCTTTAAGAATTTCAGGATCTTGTTTATATTGATACCTGACTTCATCAATCATCTTGTTTGCGGCCTTACCAACGGATTTAATGACAAGTGCGGTAAAGAGATAAGGCAGCATTGCTCCAATGAAAAGACCGATCATTACCCCTGGTTGAAGAATATCAATCCCCGATCCTTCGGAAAGTCCTGCAGATTTCTCAAATGCGAAGAACAGACCCACACTAGTCAGTGCTGCAGAACCAATACAGAACCCTTTACCAATAGCTGCTGTGGTGTTACCTACGGCATCCAGTTTGTCGGTAATCTTTCTTACGTGTTCATCAAGTTTACTCATCTGGGAGATACCACCAGCATTATCAGAAATAGGACCATATGCATCAACTGAAATGGTAATCCCTGCAGTCGAAAGCATACCGACTGCAGCTAAGGCAATACCATACATATCTTCTGTTAATAAGAAGGAAATGATAATACCACCGACTAAAATTAAAACAGTATATAAAGTGGATAGCATACCAACTGCAAACCCCGAGATGACATTGGTTGCATGACCTGTCGTTGATTGATTAGCGATTTCTTTAACGTGCCTATAATCACCTGAAGTATAATATTCAGCAATAAATCCAATGCCAATCCCAACAATAAGTCCTGTAGCAACGGCTCCAAAAACACCCCAAGCTCTGAGTCCATCAAACATAATTTGACTGAAGATTAAACTCGCAAGTAATGTAATACCCACTGCTATATAAGTTGATATATTTAATGCAAGTTGAGGATTGTTCCAGTTTTTGGATCGGACGATAAGGATTGCAAGTACCGCAGCAAGTGCACCAAGTCCAGCAACCACCAAAGGAAAGATAACAGAACCTAAAAGATTGGAAAGAATGGGAAGTGTCATGATGACTTGGCCATCAATGACTTCATGTGGTGTGAACTGAACAAATGCATACAAGCCGAGCGTTAAAGCAGAAATAATTGAACCGATATACGATTCAGTCAAATCAGAACCCATACCTGCAATGTCACCAACATTATCACCAACATTATCAGCAATAACAGCTGGGTTTCTAGGATCATCTTCTGGAATACCAGATTCGACTTTACCAACCAAATCAGCACCGACATCTGCTGCTTTGGTATAGATACCACCACCAACACGTCCAAAGAGTGCAATGAGTGACGCACCAAGACCATAACCTGTCACGGTATGGATTGCATGTGTCAGTGCTTCATATTGAAGTGTTGGATCAGAGCTGTTTCCACCATATATCCAATAGAAAATAAAAAAGAGCGCTGTTAATCCGAATAAGCCCAAGCCAACAACAGTAATCCCCAAAACCGAACCTCCAGTAAATGCAACCTTGAGCGCTCCGGACATTCCGACCGTATTTGCTGCATAAGTGGTTCTTGAATTGGCCTTTGTTGCTGTGTGCATGCCTATCCATCCAGCTAACCCTGAAAATGATGATCCGACAAGAAATGCAATTGCTGCTTTGTATCCGACACCTTCTGCTCCACGAAGGGAAGGAATGAGTTCGATCAATGATAAGATCAAAGCGACGCCAAGTGCAAAGAACAAAATAATCCTATATTGCCTCTTCATAAAGGCCATGGCACCTTGATGGATATAAGAGGATATCTCATTAATCCGATCATGGTCAACCTTCATTTTTGAAACCTTTCGATAAAGAACAAACGCGTACAATAAGGCAATCAGTGCTGAAACCGCAGCTATTCCGACAAACAGAGCTGTCGTAGAAAAGTGCTCAAAAGACATAAAAAATTCTCCTTTTCATTATGTTGGATTTCTCATACGTGATATTCAATTGGATGCCATCTGTGAAAGTTATATGCTTATTTTATCATAAGTCTAAGGAAATTCTCCTTAAAAATTCAAAAAAAATAAATAAAAAAAACACCACAATGAAATGTGGTGCTTTTCATTTATTTGAGAAGTAATCTTAAACTGTTGAGAATAACCAAGATTGTTGATCCTTCGTGAGCAACAACACCGATGGGTAATAAGATGTACCCAAAGACATTGCTGATCATCAGAATAGTGATGACACTGATTGCGAAAATGACATTTTGCAAAGTGATAGAGCGCATTCTTTTTGATAGTTTGATTAGACTTGGTAAGTTTTCCAACTTATCATTCATAAAGACGATATCTGCAGTTTCTAACGAAACATCAGTTCCTGTACCCATAGCTACACTGACATCTGCAATCGCAAGTGCTGGTGCATCATTGATACCATCACCAATCATCATAACTTTTCCAACATTTTGCTGAATTTCTTTGATTTTACTAACTTTATCTTCAGGGAAACAATCTGCTTCAAAACTGTCAACACCTGCATCGCGAGCAATAGCTGCTGCTGTAAACTTATGATCACCAGTGAGGAGAATCGTTTGAATGTTTTGTTCCTTTAAGGATTGCATGACTTCCTTTGCATTTTCTCTGATGGTATCCATCAGTGCTGCAAAGCCTATCATTTCTTTATTTTTAATAATTGAGACAATACTATGTCCTAATCCAGTACATCTGTCTAGCTTTTCTTGGATTTCGGGATGCATTGTATGATCAAATCGTCCAATTTGCCATGTATCTCCATCAATAGTTGCTTGCATACCTCGACCTGAGACTTCGTTGGTCTTGATATCTTTCATCATGTATTTTGGATCCATATAATCAGTAATTGATCTTGCTAGAGGATGATCTGACTGTTTTTCAAGAGTGTATAGAATGGAAAGAACTTTTTCTCTATCCAAAGATGAAATAGTTTCAATGCGAACGACTCTAGGAATACCAGTTGTAATGGTTCCTGTTTTATCGAAGACAACAGCTTTCAAACCAATCATTGCTTCTAGATGTTTACCACCTTTGACCAAAATACGTTTTCTTGCTGCATTAGATAATGAGGATAACATCGCTGGTGTGATGGATGCAACTAAAGCACAAGGAGAACCAACAACAAGAACAACAATCCCACGATAGAATGCATCAGATCGAGATAACCAACCGAAAATTGGTGGCACGATCATGAAGGTGACTGCAAGTAGAATGACGATATAGACATAAAACTTTTCAATACGATCAATCAAAGATTGAGATTCGGTTTTTTCTTCTTGAGCATGTTTGACAAAGTCAATGATTTTTTGAACAACTGAGTCTTTAGGATCTTTCGTTGTTTCAACAATGATTGTTGATTCAACATTGATTGATCCGGCAAAGACAGAGTCTTTTTCTTTTCTATATACTGGAACGAATTCACCGGTAATTGCAGCCTGGTTCAAAGAAGTTGAACCATTAATAATGGTACCGTCAACAGGAACTTGTTGACCGACTTTGACAATCACTTGATCACCAATCTGAAGTTCAGATACCAGAACTTCGCGTTCAGTTCCGTTGGTATAAAGTTGTGCTGTTTGAGGAGCAAGTTTCAATAAACTGGTTAAAGCTTTTTCACTTTTCGAAGTTGCATAAGATTCCAAAACACCACTTAAGGCAAAGATTAGAATCAAGATTGTACCTTCAGAATAGTTTTTTACGATAAATGCACCAAGTGCAGCAAGAATCATTAAGATTTCAACATTGAGCGCTTTTTGTTTGATGGTTTGCAAAACGCCTTCTTTAGCTTTTGCATACCCGCCAATTGCAAATGCAAGTCCGTAGAGTAAGACGACACTGATATGATTTGGATCAATGGTTTTACTGAATACAAATGCCATGATAGCGAGTACAAAGGAAACAGTGAGAAATGATGTTTCCATAACAAGTTGTTTTCTAGTCATATAGCCTCCTAAATATGAATTATTTTTACACTTTCATTATACCAAAAAACAAAATAGAATTATAAATAAACGCTCTTTTTATTATAAATACAGTTCTTGTTTATAAAAAAAATAATTCTATTTGGTTGAACCTAATAAATATCTTGTGAATTCATTATTTTTTAGATTAAATTTAGCTCTTCAGTGATTATGTGAAAATCACTATCAAAATACGAAAATTGATTGAAATTTACTTATTTTAAAAGTAAAAAGGGGTAGAATTCAAGCATTTTTGATATACTATAAAGGAGGAGTTGAAAACTATGAATTATATCTATGAAAACCATAAAATTTATGTTAAAGACAGCAATGATCAAGTGATTGTTCTAGCAACTTTCCCTTTCATTGACGAACATACAGTTGTCGTTGATCATACCTATGTTGATCCATCACTCAGAGGTCAAGGTATTGCCAGTCAATTGATGCATGAAGTTTATCAACATGTGAAAAAGTTAGGATATAAAGCTGTGGCTACTTGTCCTTATGCAGTTGTCTGGTTTAAAAAACATAAAGAATTGAATGATATTATTGATGAAGATTTGCAATCTCATTTAGCACCTGAATGTCAGATTTAAAGGAGTTTGTATGAAAAAGCCTTTGTTGATTTTGGTTGCGGGAGGATCCGCATCAGGAAAAAGTACAGTAGTTCAAGAAATCTTAAATACAGCTGGTTTGGATGATGTGCTAATCATCAAACATGATGATTATTATCTAGATCAGACAGAATTACCAATGGAAGAGCGATTTAAGATGAATTATGACCATCCAAGCTCATTAGATAATGACTTGCTCTTTTCTGACCTTAAAAAATTGCTCCAAGGACAAGCAATTGATAAACCCATCTATGATTTTGATTTATATACGAGAAGTCCAAAAGTTGAACATGTACAATCCAAACCTATCATTATCGTCGAAGGTATCCTAATTTTAGAAAATGAAAAGATTCGCAGCTTATCCGATATCAATTTATTTGTCGAGCTTGATGATGATACAAGATTCATTCGTCGCTTGCTCAGAGACATGAAGGAACGCGGAAGAACAATGGAAAGCATCATCAGTCAGTATGAAAAAACGGTCAAGCCAATGTTTCATAAATATATCAAACCAACGAAAAGATATGCAGACGTCATCATTCCAAATGACAGAAAACATGATATTGCTGTTGATTTGATTGTTACCAAAATCAAACAAATTTTAGGAGAACGCAAATGATCTTATTGGTTGCAGCTATGGCAGAAGAAATCAAGGATATAAAAAAACATGTCCATCAGAATGTCGATATACTGCTCACAGGGATTGGCAAAGTCAATGCTGCAATGGCACTTACTGAGTATTTAGCGAACCATCAAGTTGAGTCCATCATCAATATGGGGTTTTGTGGTGCAACCCAACCCTTCGAAGTTGGTGATCTTGTCTTAGCCAAAGACGCGAAATATCATGATTTTGATCTTTCGATTTTTGGATATCAGCATGGACAGGTTCCAGGGTATCCTGAAGCTTTCACATCAGATGAGAAACTGATGAAATTTGCATTTGATCAGTTGCCTGATCTCAAAGAAGGTTTACTTTATACAGGAGATTATTTTAAAACTGAGCATCAAGAAACTTCCTGTTTATTCGATATGGAAGGTGCTGCCATTTATCAAGTGGCACATCATTACCAGATACCGTGCTTAAGCATTAAAGTTGTTTCTGATGTCATGGGGATGGAAAATCATTTTCTGTCCTATAAGAAGTTTGAATCCGAAATGGGTTCAAAACTGCTAGATCAAGCATTTAGCATATTGTTTAGCGAGGTGAAATCATGAAAGGTTTAATCGTATTCAGTTATGGTATGGAAGATGGAGAAGCATTAACAACCAGAGCTTTATTGAAACGCGCTGGCTTGGAAGTTACTTCAATCACATTTGAAAATACTACGGATATCATAACAGCATTTGGTCTACATGTTAAAGCAGATGCTTATGCAAGAAATGTCAATATCGATGATTATGATTTTGTAGTCATTCCCGGTGGTGGTTATGTTGCAAAAATTGTTGATCATGATACGAGTATTAAAAATCTGGTAAAGCACTTTGATGAAACTGGTAAACTAGTTGCAGCGATTTGTGCAGGTCCAAGATTCTTGGGTCAAGCGGGATTACTCAACGGTAAATCATTTACCGCATTCACAGGCAGTGAAAAAGATATGCCTAAAGGCATATATTTACCTAGTTATAAAGCCGTCAGAGATCATAACATTGTAACGGCACGCGGTGCTGGAGCTGTTTATGAGTTTGTTAATGAAATCGTAAAATATTTATTAGGGGAAGAAAAAGCACGCGCTTTGTTAAATAGCATACTCTATTAATCAATCGTTTAAGCTTTAGGGTTTTGCATGAAAAATAAGAGAAGTTTCAGAGCATTGTTTTGGCCAACATTCATCGAATTGTTGTTTTTTATGCTGATGGGTACGGTTGATACCTTGATGCTTTCTAATTACAGCGATTATGCAGTTGGAGCTGTAGGGAATGCAAACACGCTGATTGTCATGTTCAGTGTTTTGTTACTGGTTGTATCCAATGGTGTTGCAGTGCTCGTTGCCCAATATTTGGGTGCAAACAAAACACATATCGCACATCGTGTGATTGGAAACGGACTAATCATTAATCTAATGGTTGGTTTTATTTTGGCTGGATTACTGATTGTATCCTCTGATCTAATCCTGCATCTGGTCAATACCGAACAAGTATTATTCAACGATTCGAAAACGTATTTATCTGTGATCGCAGTCTCGTTGTTTTTTGTTGCAGTCAGCAATGTCATTACAGCATCCTTACGGGCACATGGTCATGCGAAATATATCACTGTGGTCGTGATCTTTGCGAACATATTGAATGCATTCGGAAACTTTGTATTGATCTATGGATATTTAGGTTTTCCAAGTCTCGGAGTTTATGGAGCAGCTTTATCAACTTTGATCGTTCGGATCCTGATGATGATTGTGTATTTCATTCTTTTGTTCAAAGTCTTGAAAGTGAAAATCAGGGAGATTAGATACGATAAAAAGAGTGTCAGCCAGATCTTTAAAATTGGACTTCCAAGTGCACTTGAAAGCTGGACATATACCATTATGCAAGCCGTTATCCTGAGTATTATCAACGCATTTGGTCCTGATTTTACAACTGCAAGAACCTACATCAATACGATTCTCACCTATGTCTATATTTTCAGTTTATCGTTTGCATCCGTCAATGCTGTTTTAACTGGCTACTATATCGGTGAAAGAAAATATGAAACAGCACATCAAAATACATTAAAAACCGCATTCAGAAGTTTCTTAATTGTTTTGGGAATGACCTTAGTTGTCAATCTTTTTTCGGGTTCAATTCTTAACCTATTTACGGATAATCAAGTGATCATTGATGTGGCTAGAAAAACATTGTGGATCGCTGTTTTCCTTGAATTTGGACGCAGTATGAATTTAATCATGATCCAAGCACTTCGTGCAGCAGGAGATACCACATTTCCGCTTGGTATGGCGCTTTTTAGTATGATTGGTATTGCTATTCCACTAGCATATCTTTTTGGGAAAGTTTTGAATCTAGGTTTATTTGGCATCTATATGGCGTATGCATCAGATGAGTTAATTAGAGCAGGATTCATGTATTTTAGATGGCAATCTAGAAAGTGGGAAGCAAAAAGTAGTTACTTAGAAAATACAGTATGAAACAAACACTGAAAGTATCAATGAAAAGACCATTCAAAAAGATTAAAAAACCTAGATTTTTATCTTGACAATTCTTAATAAATTGGTATAATTATATATGCGCTTGCATCTATGGCCCGTTGGAGAAACGGTTAACTCACATGCCTTTCACGCATGCATTCATGGGTTCGAATCCCATACGGGTCACCATCTTTTTACAACAATGCGCAAGCATTTAAATATGAGTTTGTTTAAACTCAAGAGAAGTACCCATAGCTCAATTGGATAGAGCGTTTGACTACGGATCAAAAGGTTGGGGGTTCAAGTCCTCTTGGGTACGCCATCTTTCGGGAAGTAGCTTAGCTTGGTAGAGCGCCTGGTTTGGGACCAGGAGGTCGCAGGTTCAAATCCTGTCTTCCCGACCATCTTATTGCGGGTGTAGTTAAATGGTAGAACCACAGCCTTCCAAGCTGTTGACGTGAGTTCGATTCTCATCACCCGCTCCATTTCACGAACAAAGATTTGAGATATCCTCAGATCTTTTTATTTTTTCTGAAATGGCACTTAATTTGTTTGACTTCATTTTCAGGGCAATGTATAATGAATTGGAAGTCAATCACATCAGTTCATCTTGATGAATTTAAGGACAATAAATGAAACTTGTATCTATATTTATTCATGTCATACTTTATACGCTTGGAATTGTCTTAACAGGGTTAGGTGCAATCTCCATCATCAGAAGCGCGCTTGGTGCTGGTGCTTGGGATACTGTCAACAATAACTTGAGTATTTTTGCTCATATCACGATTGGTACTGCAAGTGCAATTATCAATACGTTGATCCTTACCTTTTTGGTGATTTATAGAAAGAAAATCAAGTTTTTGTTTGTTCTTGTGCCGATCATTGGTATTTCTCAAGCAATTGATTTTTGGGATCTTTCTGTTTTTCAAACTTATTATCCTCAAGGATTCTTTATGCAGTTAACCTTTTTTACTTTAGGAGTATTAGTCCTTTCATTGGGATTAGCACTCATGATCAATAGTATTTTTCCAGCGATGGTCTTTGATGAATTGACTCAAGCATTCATGGATATCTTTAAATCAAATAGTTTTTTCAAAACGAGAATCTTTATTGAATCATTTGCTGTGGTCTTGGCAATAGTATTTGGAGTATTAGCTGAAATCGGATTTGGTGCCGTTAGCTATGGTAGTGTCATCTTGGCTTTTTCGATTGGACCCATCATTGGACTACAGGTGGCATGGACAAAAAGATTCTATAAGTTCATTGAAGTTACTTTATAACTCAATTGATTTAGGTTATAATAGATATACGCATTAGGTTTGATTCTAATGAAGAAATTGAATGACACATGCGGCTGTGGCGGAATTGGCAGACGCGCTATCTTCAGGCGGTAGTACTTCAGGGTGTGTGGGTTCGAATCCCATCAGCCGCACCAGTTCAATTTCTATGACCATAAAAGGGGAAGTAATATGGACAAAACCAAGAAGTCCAAGAGAATCAGAAGATGGTTGATGATTTCATTTTTTGTCATTGTCAACGTAATTGTTTTGATTGTCATTGGTAAAAAGGACTTTCAAGGAAATACCCAAATCACTTTTGGTGAAATGCTTGCCATCTGGAAATCTCATATTGGATGGTTGATTATAGCATTGCTATTACCTATCGTAGCAATTCTTGCTGAAGGACTCAAATACTATTTAATGATCTGGTTCTCTACGAGAAGACGAAGATTGTTTGTATCTGTTAAGACAGCAGCAATTGGTAAGTATTTTGACAATGTGACACCACTAGGTAGTGGTGGTCAAGCTTTCCAGATTTATTACTTGTATAAAAAAGATATTCCAAGTGGTGTTGCGGGTTCATTACCAATTGCAGCATTCTCCATGATGCAACTTGCGTTTTTCCTCATTAGCATCGTTGTCTTTATCACCAATGGATCAGTGATTAATTCTGGAGCATTCAGAATTGCCGCTTATATAGGTAGTGTCTTTACCATCTTTGTTCCACTCGTTTTTATTGCTTTCATGATTATTCCTAAAACAAGCGAACGTCTCATCTTGTTTGTCTTAAATATTCTTCATAAATTAAAACTCGTTAGAAATGTTCAAAAACGTTTAAAGAAAATCCGTAAGTTTGAAGTGGATTTTAAAAACAGTATTTTATTTCTTGGTGCATCAGGCAAATTGGTCATTGTGACATTTATCTTATCTTTAATTTATCAATTAGCACTTTGTTCTATTCCATATTTTGTTGTGATTGCCAGCGGTGGGACAGCTTCATGGTTTGACGTTTTCTCATTGACAATCTTCACCTATGCTGCGATTGCATTTATTCCCACACCTGGAAACGCTGGCGCTGCAGAGTTCTCATTTGCTTTAATCTTTACGATGCTACAAGGTGGCGTGATTTACTGGGCAATGATGTTCTGGAGAATCAGTAGTTACTACTTCGTCATACTGATTGGATTGATTTTCCTATTGATTCAACATACAGAAATCAATAGAGATGATACAGAAGAAATAATCAGTAGTTGATAACCCTTAAGGGGGAAATGACATGTTCATTCTAGAATTTATCATCACACCTGAAACTGTAAGCTCATTGGTGCAAAACATCGTTTTGCTTTTTGCGCTTCTTTTTATATATGCAGCAACAAATATTAACCCCAATTCTACCAAGATTAGATCCAAATTTGTCATTGGAGCCATTATTGGTGGATTTTCGGTATTACTCATGGTCAATCCTTGGGTGGTTGGTGAAGGCTTGATCTTTGATACCCGGTCAGTGTTACTAGGAGTCTCAGGTTTGTTTTTTGGTCCGATTGCAACTATCATTGCAGGTGGTATAGCACTGATTTACCGGCTATCACTTGGTGGACAAGGGGTATATGCTGGAATTGCAACAATTTTCTTTTCTTCACTCATTGGTATTTTCTGGCATAAGATTCGTACCATCTTGCCAAAAATGAAGAACTATCTGGAATATTATGTTTTTGGTCTTTTTGTTCATATCGTCACGGTTGCATGCTTCTTGCTCATTCCTTGGCCGGAAGCATTTGACATCATCAAGAATACTTTGATTCCTTACTTGGTCGTCTTCCCGATTGTTACCATGATTCTTGCTTTATCAATTAATAATCAAAAGGAACGGATTCAAGCAGGCGTGCTAATCAATAAGCAAAAACTGCTATTACAATCGAGTTTAGATTCAACAGACGATATTGAGATTTTTGCTCTAGATACGAAGTATCAATACCTTGCATTCAATAAATTTCATGCAAAAAACATGAAACTTTATCATGATGTTGATGTCAAAGATGGCATGAATTTTATCAATCATATCACGATTAAACCAATGAAAGATCGTTTGAAAAAACAGGTTGATTTTGCCTTAGCTGGAAATACATATCGACATATCAGTAAAATTGAAACAGAATATGATAAATACTTAGAAGAAATCATCACACCAATTGTTGACAGCAAAGGAAATGTCAATGGTGTCACTTTCTTCTCTGAAGATGTCACAGAACAAACCTTATATGAACAGAACATCCTTTATCTCAGTTATAATGATCCGTTGACCAATGCACCAAATCGTCGAGCTTATATGGAAAATTTGAAAAAGATGAATCAAGGTATCTATCTGCCACTATCAGTCATCATGGTTGATATCAATGGGCTTAAAATCATTAATGATGCATTTGGACATGATGCTGGCGATGAACTTCTTAAAATCGCTTATGCAAAACTCAATGAGAATTTTGCAAGCTATGGAAGTCTCGCTCGAATTGGCGGAGATGAGTTTACTATCTTGCTTCCAAATACAACTCGAGAAGCAGCTATGAAATTGATTGATCATGCTAAAGCGGATGTTGAACAACAAATGATTAATAACTTAAAAATATCAGTTTCCTTCGGATTAGCAACACAAATTCAACAAGATGATATTCAGAAGACCATTAATGAAGCTGAAGATGATATGTACACACACAAACTGTTCGAAGTCACATCGCATCGACATAGCACAATCAATACGATTTTAAATACTCTTCATGCAAAAAATCCAAGAGAAGAACATCATTCGGAGCGTGTATCAAATATCTGTATTGCTTTAGGGAAAGCTCTGAAAATGTCAATTGATGACATTAATATGCTGAAGACCATCAGTATCTTACATGATATTGGTAAGATTGCCATTGATGAAACGATTTTGAATAAGCCAGGCAAATTGAGTGATGAAGAATGGGCAATTATCAAAAAACATCCTGAGACCGGATTTAGAATTCTATCATCATCTCCAGAATATGCCAAGATTGCTCAAGACATTTTATCACATCATGAGCGTTGGGATGGCAAGGGTTATCCAAGAGGACTTAAAGGTGAAGAGATACCGATTCGAGCAAGAATTATTTGCATCGCAGATGCATATGATGCGATGATTTCGGAAAGGCCATATCGTACCCCATTAACGCATGAACAAGCCATTGCTGAAATCAAATCCAATATGGGAACACAGTTTGATCCCAAGATTGCTAAGATCTTCATCAAGCTATTCGAACAAAAATAAAGATGCCTATTGGCATCTTTTTTATTGATTGATTCTCATTTGCTTGATAAATTTTATTGCATCTTCAATGGTTTGAAAAGTATGATGATCAATTGATTTCATGACACCAGCTTTAACTAAAGCTTCTTTAGGTTGTGCTTTGATTCCTGTAACCAACAGAGTGATCTTTTTGGATTCACAGATCTTGATTGAAGATTTGAAATAATGGATTGCAGTGGCATCCATGGCTGGGACATGCTTCATACCTATAATGAGATACTCTATGCCATGGTTGACATTGTTTATAGCTTCAATGAATTTATTTGCAGCACCGAAGAAGAATGGACCATTGATTTGATACATTTGAACACCACGCAACTCTATGGGTTCTTTAAGAATTGAACTTGTTCCGTTTAGAATTTCTTGTTGAGTTTCTTCAGCAAAATCAAGTTTTTTGATGGAAACATCTGAAACATCAGACATTCTTTTCATGAATAAGAACATTGATAAAACCAAACCAACTTCAATTGCTACAACCAAATCAACGAAAACAGTTAAGAAGAAGGTTGTCAACAAAACAAATGTATCTGGCAAAGGCGATTTAAGTAAGGTTTTGAATTCTCTCCATTCGCTCATATTGTATGCAACGACGAATAACACTGCAGCAAGACTGGACAAGGGGATATGTGAAACCAAGGGCATAAGCGATACAAGAATTAACAAGAGAGTTATCGAATGAACCATACCAGCAATTGGTGTTCTACCTCCATTCTTGATGTTGGCTACTGTACGAGCAATCGCTCCTGTCACTGGAATTCCACCAACGAGTGATGAACCGATATTCCCTATACCCTGTGCAACAAGTTCCATATTTGACCGATGTCTACTACCAATCATTCCATCAGAAACAACAGCTGACAATAAAGATTCAACTGAACCTAAGAACGCGATGACAAATGCTGGTTCGATAAGCAGTCTAATTTGGTCAAAAGTAATATTCGGTATATGTGGTACTGGAAGTGATGAAGGAAGCTCACCATAAGTAGATCCTATGGTTGCTACATCTAGGTGTAAGAAAAAGACAAGAAAGGATGAAACCAGGATGGCAATCAATGTACCCGGGATTCGTTTGTTGATTTTTGGCCAGAAAATGATGATGAATAATGATAACGCCCCTATGCAAACTGTCATTAAATCAATCTGAGTGATATTTGAAAAATATTGTAACCATTTGTTTGAAAACTGACCGGATAAGTTTTGAATGTTCATACCAAAAAAATCGTTGATTTGGGAAGAAAAAATGACAAGAGCAATACCACTGGTAAATCCAGTGATGATTGGGTATGGAATAAACTTAACAACACTACCCATTTTGACCAAACCAAGCACGATCATAAAGAGTCCACCCATAAATGTCGCAATGACAAGTCCATCAAATCCATAAGTATTTACAATCCCCAAAACAATAATCATGAATGCACCAGTCGGACCTGCAATCTGAACTCTACTACCACCTAGAAAAGAAATTAAAAATCCACCAACAATGGCTGTATACAACCCTTTTTCCGGAGCAACTCCAGATGCAATAGCAAGCGCAATCGATAGAGGCAATGCAATGATTGCTACAATAATGCCAGCAATGATATCTTTTAAAAATTGATGCTTCGTATAAGTTTTCATGACAGAAAACAACTTAGGTTTGAGTTGTGACACAAGATCTCCTTTTGGATGAAAAAATGACCAAAGATTCTCATCCCATGAGATACATTGTACTATCACCAATTGATGAAGTCAATATGGATTTAACGGATTTATCAAGAATCGACATAACTCTGAATCAACATCAAACAAAACTGAAATATCTAATAGATTTTCCCCGATTTGATTCATGTAAAAATATGTAGTTTACTGTTTCTAAGTAGTATTACTTAAGTAAATCGTGTATAATGGATTTGGTAGATACAGGAGGTACATTATGAAAAGAAAAACAAAAATAATCTGTACTGTTGGCCCATCCATTGATTCACCTGAAATGATCGACAAAATGATTGAAGCTGGTATGAATGTCGCTCGATTGAATTACTCGCATGCTGATCACGAAGAACATGGTAGACGCATTGATATGATAAGAAAAGTTGCTGCAGAGAAAAATCGTTATATCGGTGTAATGGCAGATACAAAAGGTCCTGAAATTCGAACCGGTGTTTTTGAAAACGGTAGTGTCGCTTATAAAAAAGGCGATCTAGTTGAAATTTGGAAAGAACCTGTTTTAGGAACCAGAGAACATTTTCATATTGACTGCCAAGAATTATTTGATGATATCAAGAAAAATGATTTTTTGTTGATTGATGATGGCAAGATGAAATTAACAGTTCTCGAATCTCATGGAGATAAATTGTCCTGTATCGTCAATAACTCAGGTAGTATCAAAACAAAAAAAGGTGTTAATGTTCCTAATGTCAAATTATCTATGCCTTTTGTATCTAAGAAAGATTATGATGACATCGTATTTTCTGCCAATAAAAATGTAGATATGATTGCATTATCATTTGTCAGAAGAAAAGAAGATGTCATTGAAATCCGTGATATTTTAGCATCTGCTGGCAAACCAAAAATCGAATTGATTGCTAAAATTGAAAATCAAGAAGGTGTTGACAACCTCGAGTCCATTTTGGAAGTCAGTGACGGTGTTATGGTCGCCAGAGGAGATTTAGGTGTTGAAGTTTCAACCGAACTTGTACCACTCTACCAAAAGAAGATTATTAAAACTGCGAATGCCATGGGAAAACCTGTCATTACCGCAACTCATATGTTGGAATCTATGGTTTACTCACCAAGACCAACACGTGCAGAAGCATCTGATGTCGCCAATGCGATTTTAGACGGTTCTGATGCCATCATGTTATCTGGAGAATCAGCAGCTGGTGAATACCCAGTGGAAGCTGTTCTTACGATGGATACGATTGCTAAAGCAATCGAAGACAGCATTCCTTATAAGGAACGCTTGCAACAATCAATATTGACTAGCCAGCAAACCGTGAATGATGCCATTGGGATTGCAGTCAGTCAGACTGCCATGGCTTTGCCTAAAGCTGAAGTCATTATTGCATTTACAGAAACCGGTGGTACTGCAAAACGTATCTGTAAATTCAGACCATCAGTGCCAATTATTGCTGTCACAGACAACATTGAAACATGTCAAAAACTATCTTATTATTGGGGTGTATTTGCAGCAATCAGAAAAATTGTCACTGACTACTCTGTCTATGATAAAATCGCAATTGAGGTTGCAAAAGATTATGGGTTCCAATCAGGAACAACAATCATCATCACATCCGGTTGGGCTCAAAAACATGGCTCGACCAATACACTACGCATTATTGACATACCTTAAGAAACCAAGTCTCACTTTTTGTGAGACTTTTTGATAGGAGAAAAGTATGAAAAGAGAAAAGTTGTTATTATTTAATTCCATCATCTTTACGATTTATGTTGTTGTATCCATAATATATTATCTGAGCGCAGGAGATTCTCTCGGGGGTCATCCAATCTTTGCAGCCCTCTATTTTTGGTTTGTTGTGGCGCATGAGATCATGATGTTTGTTGCACTTATCGGTCAATGGCTCGCTTATTTTTATAAATCCAGAGGTTGGCTTGTTCTCAACATGTGGTTTGTGTTTTTAGGCGGATTGATGTTTTTTATATCCCTTCTTGTCCTAGTCCCAATGATCATCTTGAATCTGATTGCCATGGGTAGAAAAGAGAAAACAATTCCCGATAAAATCTAAAAAGATATTGATTTATCAATATCATTGGATGAACTTTTCTTTTTCATGATATAATGGCTTGAGTTGAGGTATATCATGAATCTGAGAAGTTTTTTTGGTGATAAAGCATTTTATAAACAACTGTTTATTGTTGCTGCACCACTTGTATTACAACAATTAATAACAACCTCTGTACAGCTGGTTGATAACGTGATGGTTGGAACTTTAGGCAAAGCAGCTATAGAATCTGTTTCTGCTGTTAATCAACTATATTTTGTCGTTATTTTAATTACATTTGGTGCGATGGGTGGAGCTGGTGTCTTTACAGCCCAGTATTTTGGATCAAAAAACTTAGACAAACTCAAACAGACATTTAGATTTAAAATTATTGTTGGAATGATCATTGCACTTTTATCTTGGATTCTCTTTACCCTATTTGGAACACAACTCATTGGTTTGTTTTCTGATGATCCAATCACTATATCTGGGGGATTTGATTATTTAACCATCGCCAAATGGAGTGCATTTCCTTGGATTTTATCCGTAGCCATCTCTACCACATTCAGAGAAATTGGCGTTACGAAACCTTTACTGAAAATTTCGATTGTTGCAATCCTAACAAATACAGTATTGAATTTCATTTTGATTTTCGGAATGTTCGGGTTCCCTGCATTAGGTATTGTTGGCGCTGGGATTGCTACACTGATTTCGCGCTTGGTTGAATTGTCA
>QKIB01000049.1 GCA_003249785.1 Acholeplasmatales bacterium | reverse complement strand
ATCATAGGTTGCGACTTTAGGGGATTGAACGAGAATACGCGTTGCACCTTTAAGTTCTCTTTCTTCACCACCATCAAAGAAGAAGGTCACGTGTGCATATTTTTCTGTTTCTGCAATTCTGAGTTGCTTAAGCCCTGCATCAGCGATGACTTCACCATAGAGGTTGTTTAACGTCTGTAGTCCAAATGCTAGAGGACCTTTCACTGTTTCATTATAATGCATCATGGAAACAAAGAAGATGTCTGATGGGACGTTTTTAGGATCAAATGAAGCTTTTCCTTCGGAATGATAAGTGTTTGCTGCACTTGGATTAGAAAATGCAGTGCTCTATCAGGTCTGAAGTTTGCAAAAATGATGGCATCATGATTGCCGATCAAACCTTCTTTATCAACCAAGAATGGGACAATGAATTCATCGGTAACACCTGCATCATAAGATGATTGAATACCCTCAAGTGCATCAGAATGAAGTGCGCCTGTACCTAAAACCATGTTGTCGAACGCCAGTTGGATGCGATCCCAGTTGTTGTCTCTATCCATGGCATAATAACGTCCTGATACGGTAGCAACGCGCATGCCATGATCCATCAAGTCTTTTAAGTAACCTTTACCACCGGTTTGTGATGTATCTCTACCATCCATGAATGCATGAAGATAAGGATTGATGCCTTGTGATTTTGCTAAATCATAAAGTGCCGAGATGTGGGTTGGATAAGAATGGACACCACCATCGGATACCAAACCGAAGATATGAAGTTTGCTGTTGTTTTTCTTAACATGAGCAATTGCACCCAAGAATGCTTGATTCTTGAAGAATGAGCCATCTTTGATGGCAACATTGATTCTCGTTAAAGATTGATAGACGACTCGGCCAGCACCTAAGTTCAAGTGCCCGACTTCACTGTTTCCCATCTGTCCATCAGGTAAACCAACGGCTTCACCACTGGTATTGAGTGTATTGGTTGGATAGTCTTTAAATAATTGATCCAAGAATGGCTTTTTCGCAAGATAAACAGAATTGCTGTCGCTTGCTGGAGCAAGTCCATAACCATCCAAAATGATTAATGCTGCAAATTTTTTATTCATATATGTACTCCTTCGTGTAATTTAACCACATCTATTATACTTTAAAAAATGTATAATGTGAAAATCTATACATAAAAAACGTTTTCAAGTGCTATGGATTGAATTTTATGTGAAATGTGTTAAACTATTGGTGTAATAATCATACTTCGGGGCAGGGTGAAAGTCCCTACCGGCGGTATAGTCCGCGAGCCAATAGGCAGATCTTGTGCAATTCAAGAACCGACAGTATAGTCTGGATGGAAGAAGTAATGTCTAATTTGACATGCCTTTTTGTCGCCGAAGTAATTTGGCGATTTTTTGTTACTTTAGGAGGTAAACCATGTCAAATTACTTACGATTAAAGAAAATGCTTTACATTGTTTCGCTTGCTGCTGTTTCAATCGTGCTTGCACTGATTGAAATCCCGTGGCCTTTTGCAAGTTTTTTAAAGCTTGATTTCAGTGAAGTTGCCATCTTGGTTGCACTCCTTGTTCTAGGAACAAAAGAAACGATGATGGTCGTCTTGGTGAGAACCATTGCTAGACGAATCTTTAGAGGATTTGATCCAGGTGATCTGGTTGGTGAAATGCTTGCGATGTTCGCTTCATTTTCAATCATTTTAGCGTATAACGTCTCAAGAAGAGTCTTGAAGATCAAGGAAAAGCCTTTATTGTATGAGGTGAGTGTTAATAACAATCATGTCAAAGCAAAAGAACTGATTGTCACAACCATCCTCATTACAACCTTCTTGTCCGTCATCTTGTTTGCAGTCAATTTCTTTATAGCAACACCACTATACTATACCTTACCACCTTATAGTATTTCTATTAGTGGTAAAGTTCATTTCACAGTTTTCTCGTTTATTCCTGATTCACCATTCACTTATGGTTCCTTTTTCTGGTCATCGTTTGTGCTCTATATGCCATTTAATCTTGTCAAAGGTTTACTCGTTAGTTTGATCTTTATGTTATTAAAACCACGAATGAAATATTTGGAGCTTTAGTGTGATACAATAGAGTCGAGGTATCTATAATGCATTATATAATAGATTTTATAACGAAAATTATAAGACAGTTTATGGCACCACTCTATAAAGATGATTTAATGCCCGTCATCCGACAGGGCATTTTCATGTCCATCATCGGTGGGTTGCTCATCGGATCACTCGATTTCTTTATTGAAAAAATTTTTTCAATGTCACTCATATGGATGATGCTGTTTGTTTTTGGAATTCTGCTAGCGAAGCGAATCAGAGGAGCATATCGTGATTACCATATTCTTTATGCAATCATTTCTGTTTTTGTCATATTCTTGACATTTTATTTTGCGTATCTCGTCTTCTATGCTGGTTATTATTATATTAATAGTGAGCAGTGGAGTGGCACTATTACATTTTGGAATTATTTCAAGAATTTTTTAAATCCACTCCAGTATTTTCAGTTTCTAAACTTTTTTTCTAGTTCGTTTTATCGTGTCAACAATCTCTTAAATGTTTTGTTTTTCCTAATTGTAAACATTTATGTTGTTCGATACATTAGGTAAACGTTTTTATTGGTGAATTGCTTTATTTAAAATCGTTAATTGTGTATAATATAAAGTAGTAGATAACAAGGCAAAAACTTAATAAAGGAGTGAAAAAATATGCCATTTATTAGTGATATTTACGCACGTGAAGTTCTAGATTCAAGAGGTAACCCAACAGTTGAAGTTGAAGTTTACACTGAATCTGGCGCTTTTGGACGCGCAATTGTTCCATCAGGAGCATCAACAGGAGAACACGAAGCAGTCGAACTTAGAGACGGAGATAAAAAACGTTATTTAGGTAAAGGGGTTTTGAACGCAGTTCACAACGTGAACGAAGTCATCGCTCCAGAATTGGTCGGCATTGACGTGACCAATCAAGTCGGTATTGACAAACTCATGATCGAACTTGACGGCACAAAGAACAAATCAAAATTAGGAGCAAACGCGATTTTAGGTGTTTCTATGGCAGTTGCTAGAGCAGCAGCTGACTTCCTAGGTGTTGAACTTTACCAATATCTTGGTGGTTTCAATACAAAACAATTACCAGTTCCAATGATGAACATCATCAATGGTGGATCTCACGCTGACAATAACGTTGACTTCCAGGAATTCATGATTCTTCCAGTCGGTGCAAAAAGCTTCAAAGAAGCAATCCGTATGGGTGCTGAAGTCTTCCATAATTTAAAGAGCGTATTAAAATCAAAAGGTTATAACACCGGTGTTGGTGATGAAGGTGGATTTGCACCAAACCTAGGTTCAAATGAAGAAGCCCTTCAAGTCATTTTAGAAGCCATCAAGAAAGCTGGATATGTTGCTGGTAAAGACATCTATCTAGGCATGGACGTTGCATCTTCAGAATTCTACAACAAGACCACTAAGAAATATGTCTTGGCTGGTGAAGGCGGAAAAGAATTCACAAGTGAAGAACTTTCAGATTTCTATGCAGAACTCGTTGAAAAATATCCTATTATTTCCATCGAAGATGGACTTGATGAAAATGATTGGGAAGGTTGGGTATATCTTAGCCAAAAACTTGGTAAAAAGATCCAACTCGTTGGTGACGATTTATTTGTTACAAACACTGAAAAACTTGCAAAAGGGATTGAACTAGGTATTGCTAATTCCATTCTGATTAAAGTCAATCAAATTGGTACGCTTACTGAAACATTCGATGCCATTGAAATGGCAAAACGTGCAGGTTATACAGCAGTTGTTTCACACAGAAGTGGTGAAACCGAAGATACAACGATTGCTGACATCGCTGTAGCAACCAATGCTGGTCAAATCAAGACGGGTAGTGCTTCAAGAACAGACCGTATTGCAAAATACAACCAATTACTAAGAATTGAAGATCAACTTGCAGAAACTTCACAATATCTTGGACTCAAATCATTCTACAATCTAAAGAATAAATAATCATCATTTCACACAATTGAGAACCTTGGCCAGACCTAGGTTCTTTTTTTGTCGTTTGATTTTCATCAGTGACTGATGAACCAGAAGATGTGATATAATATTTTAAAGAGGTAAACACAAATGAACAGTATTTATTTAGATTTTTATACACAAAGAACCAGAAAGCTGGATATCAAACAATACCCAGATCTTGATCTTTCACAATATTCATATTTGATGAGTGATGGAGAACATTATTGTTTGAAGACAGATATCCTGATTGGGAAACTAGACCATAAAAAAACGTTTGGATTTTTAAGACAGGAATTGGGAGATGTCTATATTGATCAAAGAAATTTGATAGACGCTATGCATGATGATATCGTGCTGGTCAAAGAAGGAGTTGAACCTCGTGTAGTCGAAATTATCGAACGCGCACTCACTGTTATTATTGCAACCGTCAAGAAAACCAAAAGAGGTTTGTTTTTTGAACCGGATTCTTATATTGACAGAAGACTAGAAGTCGAACCTTCAGATGAAGGCTTGGTCGAAGGGCATGTCGTGATGTTAGAAGTCGATGCCATTGATCAATTTGCAGTTTATGCAAAAGTCAAGAAAATCATTGGTCATATCAATGACCCTGATATCAATACGTTAAAAATTGTCTTCAGTTATGAATGGCCACAGAAATTCTCCGATAAAGTAATGCAGGATGTTAAAAACATCCATATGGATTTCGATGCGGAAAAGAAAGTACGGCTTGATTTAACCAATGAACTCATCATCACGATCGATGGTAAAGATGCCAAGGATTTAGATGATGCCATCAGTTTGACAGTTAAAGATGGGTTTTATCATTTAGGCGTGCATATCGCTGATGTCAGTCATTATGTCACTGAAGGGACTGCCTTGGATGAAGAAGCATTCAGAAGAAGTACCTCTTCCTATTTGGCGGATCGTGTCATTCCAATGTTGCCACATCTATTATCCAATGATTGGTGTTCACTTAATGCCGATGAAATCAAGTTGACTTTATCATGCAACATGGTGCTCGATATGGATGCCAATGTCGTTTCTTATGAAATCAACAAGAGTTTTATTCAAAGTCATCGCCGGATGAATTACGCTGAAGTTAATGCATTTTTAAAAGATAATGTGACCCTTAACGATAAGCCACTTGAGGATATGCTTATCACGATGAATGAGTTATCTCAAAAGTTGAAACTGATTCGAAAGAATCGTGGTGAAATCGAATTTGAAAGTAGTGAACTTGGATTTAAAGTCGATAAAGAAGGACGTGTTCTTGATGTCTATGAACGTGTTCAGGATGATGCTGAAGAATTGATTGAATCCTTCATGTTGATTGCTAATGAAACAGTTGCT
>QKIB01000033.1 GCA_003249785.1 Acholeplasmatales bacterium | reverse complement strand
ACTGATGTTTGGGAATAAGAAGGTGAATGCGAGGTTAATTACAATCAATTGTCTGATGCTACGAATAGCTCTTTCATTAAACCATCTTGGTTTTTGGAAGGTAAGCATCAGCATACCACCCATGATGCCAAAGATTGCGCCACTTGCACCAACGGTAATGCTATTTGCTGTGCCTAATAAAACGACAAGGATACTTGAACCAATCCCTGAAATAAAGTATAGGATGGTGTATTTTTTAGGACCTAGGATGAGTTCCATCTGACCACCTATATAGAATAAAGCTAGACCATTCATAAGGAAATGAATGAGACTTCCATGTAAGAACATCACAGTAATCAATCTGAGGTATTCATGATTTTGTGTCACAAGAAGTGGATTGAGTGCACCATACTTGATGAGTGTGTTCAATGAAAAATTCCCATCGATCCAAAGAATCAGGGTCATCACGAAATCTACAATCAATATGCTTGATGTAATAGGTCTTGTTTTTAAGAAACTCAAAATCTGGTTGGGTCTTTTCATATGGTATCTCCTACTTCACTTATTATACAAGGCAAGCCTATTCCATTCAAGCATTTTTGTATTTCCTATAAAATATGTCAGAAAATGTTATCTGAATGTCATTTGAAATAAGTGATAAAATAAAAGTGTAGAGGTGAACATATGGCAAAATATGAAACGCCATCCTATGCAGTCATAAGAAAAGAAGGCCCCTTTGAAATTAGGATGTATGATGAATTTTATACGACTTCAGTCAAGGAAGCCAAATTAGCAGGAAACCGAGCATTTGGTTTACTTTTTAGTTATATCAATGGAGATAATCAAGAAAACCAGAAGTTATCAATGACAGTCCCTGTCATTAATGAACTCGATGAATCTTCTGTATCTATGGAGTTTGTGGTACCCAAAGCATATTATGATCAGCATATACCCAAACCCAATCATCCGAATCTTCAAACCAAGTATTATCCCAAACATTATGTAGCTGCTATTATGTTCAACGGACTGAGTACACAAAAACATGTCACAAAAGAAAAACAAAAACTCATTGATTGGTTAAGTGATCGAAAAATCAAGATGGACGGTGCTTTCCGTTTGGCTCGATTCAACCCACCGTTTAGTTTACCATTCTTGAGACATAGCGAAATATTGGTGCAAATCGACTATAACGCATAGGGCATTTGCCCTTTTTTTATGCTCATATTGAAAACTTGATGATATAATAAAAGAACGAAGTTGTTGGTGAGGTAAGAATATGGCTGAACAAATCAAACCCAAAGGGGTTGCTCAAACCAAATTTACAAAAGCTGAACACGGCATCCAGGCAATTAAATTTCTTCTATTTTCAATATCGGCTGGTGCAATTCAGTCCATATCGTTTGCGATTTTATTTTCGGGATTCAAGTTGGTTTATTGGCCATCCTATTTAACGGCACTCACCTTATCTGTTTTATGGAATTACACATTAAACCGAAAGTTCACCTTCAAATCTGCAAATAACATACCGGTTGCAATGATGAAAGTAGCAGGATATTATGCTGTTTTCACCCCTGCATCTACCTGGTGGGGACAAGCGCTGAATGATATTGGATGGAATGGATATCTTGTTTTATTCATCACCATGGTCATCAATCTGATTACAGAATTCTTGTTTACTAAATTTGTTGTCTACCGAAATGCCATCAATACGGCAATCGTCAAAGTCATTGAAGAAGAATAAAACCCCGAACCCGGGGTTTTTTATATGACTTTGATTTCACTCATGAATGCCATGATGTGATCATCGGGATCTTTGAAGAATGCCATCCACACTTCAATATCGTTCATCTTGGCAATCACATGCGGTTCGTCCACGACTTCTACATGGTGTTTTTTGATATGTTCAACGGATTCAAAGATATCATCGACTGAAAAATAGAAGATGGAGCATCTGATGATATCTGATTCATTAGTCACTTGATCCAATAGGATGCGTACGCCTTTGCTATCGAAGAATGCAAGTTTGTTCGCTTGAAATAAGAAGGTGAGATTAAGGACATCTTTATAGAAATTGATGGATTTTTCAAGATCCATAACTGGTATAGATATTTGACCGATTTGGTTGATTTTCAGATCTTTCATACTAATCCTCCTAGACATCTTTGATTATAATACTTATGAGATGAATTTACAATGAAGATGACTAATCCATCTGAATCCAAAATGCTGAAAGTATTTGTTCGAGTTTCTTGGTTGATCTGATGGTTTCAAATGATTTCCATTCGGGTGGAAACAATTTTTGATATGCATAACTGCCAAAGCGATCATCAATCAGAATGGCAACACCGTAATCCGAGACCGTACGAATCACTCTGCCCACAGCTTGAATGACTTTATTCATTCCAGGATATTGGTAAGCATAATTGAATCCCATCCCAAATTGATGTTGATAGTAGTCTTTAAGTTGATTGTTCGTATCATTGATCATCGGTAAGCCAACACCGACGACAATCACACCGTTAAGCATATCTCCAATATAATCAATGCCTTCAGCGAACATTCCACCCATTACAAAGAAAGCGAGTTGTGTCCGTTCGTTTTCTTCTTTGAATCGTTCCAAAAGTTCATGGCGTAATAGAATATCCATATCTCTCGATTGAATCAGGATATCAGCATCCATCATCGGTAGCTCATCAACGATTTGATTCAAGTATTGGTAGGAAGGAAAGAAGACAATATAGTTTCCTTTTCTGGTATTGACCATTGCCGTAATGACATCAATCACATGTGTGATCGATGCGCTTCGATCTTGATAACGTGTCGAGATGCGATCCATGACGACCAATTTCAATCTTCGATAATCAAAGGGAGATTGAATCTTAAGTGTTTCACCTTGTCCTTGTGTCAGTAAGGTTTGATAATATTCGATGGGATAAAGTGTTGCACTGAAGAAAACAGATCCATAAGTCTTGTTTTTGACTGTATCTAGTAAGAATGCTGATGCATCCAAACAACGTAAGGTAATGGATAGATCATCATCAAGCTTTTCAATGTTCGTCACATAACTATCATTATAGTAATCATAAATCCTGATGAACCTTAACATATCCAGATATCCTTCAAGTACATCAGCTTTTTTCGCATAAGCAGGTTGTTCCTTTAAGGCATTCTCTATCTTTTTCATTAAATACTTGATGGCGTCTAAAAAGCCTTCATCAGGCGATTTCATAGCCATGAACGATTGATCATCAATCATAGCATCTAGTTTATCAAATGCATCTAGGACATGCTTGATGCCGGTTCTGATGGTTGGTTTCAGTTTCGTTCCCGAGCGTCTAAGCTTGATGATGCTTGATACAGAAAGTGTTGCTGAATACATGTCTCTTGATCTTGAGACAAGGTTGTGTGCTTCATCAATCAAGACTAGTGGTTTGTAGTTTTCTTCATCAAAATAACGAATCAAATGCGTGATGGGATCAAAGACGTAATTGTAGTCACAAACAATCAGATCGGCAAAATAAGAAACATAGAGTGAAAATTCAAACGGACAGATCATGTGTTTTCTCGCATAACGCTCAATCACGGATCGTGTCATGAGTTTTTCGTTTTGAAAAATATCCAAGGTAGCATCCGGTAATCTGTCAAAGAATCCTTTGGCAAATGGACATTTCTTAGGATCACATTCTCTTTTCTCTAAGAAACAGATGGTATCCTTTGCAGTGATCTCAATCGCTTTAGATTCCAACGTACCTTCCTGAAGCATCTCGATGGAGTCTAAGGCGATTTGTTTTCCTTGAGTTTTAGCAGTGAGATAGAAGATTTTTTGCGTATCATCCTTTAGGGATTTCAAACTAGCAAAAAGGGTTGCCATGGTTTTTCCGATACCAGTTGGGGCAATCGCATATAATAGATCATCTTCGATCATCGTCTGATAAACAGCACTCATCATTTCCCTTTGACCTCTTCGGTATGAGTCAAAAGGAAAGACCAAGGTTTCAAGAGAAGCCATTTTCTTTTGCTCATGATCATAAAGAATATCTAGCCACTTAAGGTATTTATGCAGAGAAGTCTTGAAAAATTCTTCCAGATCATCTAAATGAAAGATATGATCAAAATGTCTGACTTGATAATCACTTAATTGAATATACGTTACGCGTCCATCAATTTCTTTGATATCTTGAACCTTCATGTACATAAAAGCATACATTTTAAGTTGTGCCAGATGTTCAGGATTCATTTGAAATTCAGGATCGAAGATATTGAATCTCGTGGATTTGATTTCTTCTAGAAGTGTGTAGCCATCACGCACCAAAATCCCATCGATTCGACCCGATAGGATGAGTTGATAATCCTGATCATTTACTTCCAATTGTATCGGAACTTCAGCCTGATCGGATGACCCATATTGACTTTGAAGATACTGATGTGCACGAATCCCATCCAATAGGGAAACATTCTGGAAGGTCTCACTACTCAAGTGCCCACTGGCATAGAGAAATGAAACCATATCACCAATACCGATTTTATATATTCTCATGCGTCACCAACTTCATGTAGGATAATTTCATTATAGCAAGGAATGGCCAACTTAAGAAATTCTTAAGAACTAAATTGGGTTTGGCCGTCATGGTACATTGATAGTTCGATGAAAAAGTGATAAAATAACGATGAAGATACCTACCTACTTTAGAGTTTCAATTCATAGATAAGGGTTACTCATGAATAAAACATACGATATGCAAAAGTTTATCAAGATCTCGGAAACAGTGATTAAAGCAATCTCTTTGTTTTTCATCGCTATTTTTTTGTTTGTTGATTTTCTCCCCGGGGGGCATGAATCCGACATTCATTTCATGTTTCATGATTATATCTTATTCCTTTTTGTTCCTTTGATGTATCTCGTTGGTGTGTTTGTCTATTTCAAGAATGAATTCATCAATGGTACGGTGATATTCATTAGCTTTGTTGGATATAACGTGACCCTATCTTCATTAGCTTTGTTGGATATAACGTGACCCTATCGATTGCTAAACAATTACCAATCTATGACACACAAGAAGCATTTCTACTGATTCCAGCCATTCTTTTCATTTTACTTTATACAGTCAAAAGATATGAAGAAGCAAGAAAAGCAGAACTGACTCAAATCTATGGTAACTATGAAGAACTGCAGCAGAATTATAAAATCGTTGAAGCCATGCATGAAATCACAACTGAAATGCTTAAAGATAATGATTTGGATTCTATTTTGCAATTGATTTTGGAAAAGGCAATTGATATTGTACCCAAAGCACAATCAGGAAGTATATTAGTTAGAAATGGCGAACGCATGGATTTCAGAGCAGCTGTTGGCTATAATCTTGATACTCTGAAAAAGATTGATCTCAACTTCCAAGATATGTATCAATACAAATTAGGAACTCTCTATGAGCCCACAGTGATTCGCGACATTCGAACTTTTAACACATCTAATCTAGATCCTAAGAAAACAAAGGGACTCGAAGATGGCGATGCATTGATTGCCAAATCAGTCTTGACATGCTCGATTATCCTTAAAGACGAAATCTATGGATTTGTCAATCTAGATAACATCGAAGATGTGGAAGCATTTCAAGAAAAAGATAAAGCCTTCATCAGACATATCGCTCAACAGATTGAAGTAGCAGTCCGTAATCAAAAGATGGTTGATGATATCTATGAATTATCAAGATATGATGCCCTGACGGGGGCATATACCAGAACCTATCATAACGAACTGATGAAGCAAATCTATGAGAAAGCTAAGAAAACCAAAGAAGTCTTTTCAATCGTTAACTTAGACATCAACGACCTCAAGCAAGTCAATGACAAATACGGACATGACGTTGGAGATGCTTATATTGTTTTCTTCAGCACGATCATCAAGAATCATTTGAATGAAACATCCCTCTTTTCAAGAATGGGTGGAGATGAGTTTCTGATTGTTTTCAAATCGTGTGATAAACCATGTGCAGAAGAAAGAATCGCTAAAATCAGACAAGCATTTGAAAAGCATCCGTTTTCAATCAATGGCATCAAAAGAAACCTGACATTTGGATGTGGTATTTCTACATTTATCGAAGATAGTGAAGATCTTGAAAAGCTTTTAGTTACTGCC
>QKIB01000138.1 GCA_003249785.1 Acholeplasmatales bacterium | reverse complement strand
CCAAACTCTTTTCTCATAGCGGCAACGACCTTTTCAGCAAATAAATGATCATCTTTGGACTTATATCTTGTGTAAAGGGCTTGCGTAATAACAGGTAAGGATACACGATATTTAAGTGCTTCTTCAATCATCCACATGCCTTCACCTGAATCATCAATTTTTCCTTCAATCTGATCGAGTTTCATATCTGTAGAAAACGCATGGTGAATATAGCCCATGAGTGCCGATTCAATAATGGATCCATGATTCCACATCTTAGATATTTTCTCATAATCTAATTCAAATGGAGATGCTTCCAAAAGATCAAAGCCTTCAGCAATTGCTTGCATCATGCCATATTCAATTCCGTTATGTACCATCTTGACAAAGTGACCGGATCCTGGTTTACCCATATAGGCATAACCGTCTTCTACAGCAAGATCCAAAAACATAGGTTCAAGCGATGAAACAACTTCTCTTTCACCACCGACCATGATGGATGCACCTGATCGAGCACCACTCATCCCACCTGATGTACCCATATCGACAAAGTCGATACCTTTGTTTTTGAGTTGTTGATATCTTCTGATGGATACATTAAAATTGGAATTTCCACCATCAATGACAATGTCACCAACGTTTAACAGTGGAACCATCTGTTCAATCATCTGATCGACAAATTGATTAGGAATGAAAAGAAGCACAACTTGTGTTTCGCCGTCTTTAACCTTAAGCAGGTCAACAAGACTGTCAGCTGTTTTCACGCCTTGTTTTTCTACTGTTTGTCTGGTTTGTTCATTCAAATCAAATCCGATGACTTCATGATGATGATCCATTAGATTTAAAGCGATATTCGATCCCATTTTTCCTAAACCGATTAATTTGATTTTCATAATTTATACTCCTTATTTGTTATCAGTAACATGCCATAAATAATGTGAGACAATGGATCGATATGGACGCCATTTTTCGCTGATGGCTTCCAATTCCTGATTGGATAAGTCAGATTGATCCAGAAAGTTCTTGAGTCCGTTTCTAAGTCCAAGATCCAACACCGAATAAACATCTTCTCGACCCAGTGAAAACATTAAAAACATCTGTGCACTCCAAGGGCCAATCCCTTTAATCTTGATAAGCATTTGAGTGATTTCATCATCGGTCATCTGATCAAGATGATCTAAATCTATCTCACCAGAAAGAAGACATGTAGCAAGTGACTTTAAGTATTTGATTTTTTGATAGGAAAGTCCTAATCCTCTTAAGTCTGCTTCTTGTGCATCAATGATTTTTTGAGCAGTGATATGTTCTTCGAAAAAGGCACTGACTCTTTTGTAAATCACAGTTGCCACTTTGCCTGAAAGTTGCTGAGCAATGATGGTTCCAACGAGTGAATCAAAATAATCATCACTGACATTAACAACCACTTGTTCTATTTGTTTGAACAAGTGTTCAAGATTTGGATCAATATGGATTAAGTACTGAACTTCTTTAGACTCCAGATTGTATTTTAGTTGTCTCATGCATGTCTCCTTATTTATTAAAATAACATATTCTTATTTTACATCTTTTCATTTGACTTTCAAAACAAAAGGTTTATAATCATTTTCAAAGGAGGCATGAAATGAGTACACCAGTCCTGATTCTAATGACTGTATTGTTTTTTGTAATTGCAGTTGGCATCTTCTTTTTGTTTCAAAAAAGAAAATATGTATGGATTCCATCAATGGTCTTTATCGATATGGGACTTTTTATGTTGGCCATACCTACTTTGATGCCTGATGCTGCACATGGATGGGATGATTTAGGATATGTGATCTTGGGCATTTTTCTGATCTTGTTTGCCATTGCACTAGCAATTGTTGTGGGTCTCATTTTAATGATCCGGAAAAAGAAGACAGCATCAGATAAATGAAAAAGAAAAAGGCCGAAGCCTTGATCTCATAGGATTTTAAAGCATTGCTTTAAAGTCTTTTTTTATCGTTTGAACCCCATAAAGAAGACAGCAATTGTACCTGGACCCGAATGTGCACCGATGATCGGTCCGATTTCATTATAAATGATCTCATTTGGTTCGTAGATATCCATAATCATCTTTCCAACCTTTTCAGCTTCTTCTATGCAGTCACCATGTGAAATGAAAATGGTCTGTCCTTTCAAGGACTCTGTATGATCTTTGATCAACTCAACCATGGAGGATAATGAATACTCACGACCTCTAGCCTTTTTGATGGGAACCAGCTTGCCTTCATCACTTACATGAAGAATTGGTTTGATACGAAATAACGCACCTAGGAAAGCTTGAGTGTCACTGAGTCTGCCACCCCGTTTCAAGGTACCCAAATCATCAACTGTAAATAAGTGACACAGATTAAGTTTATGTGCTTCCGTCCATGTTTGGACTTCTTCAATGGTTTTCTTGTCTTTTTTGAGTGTCCATGCATAATGAACCAATAAGCCTTGACCCATGGAAGCTGAGAGTGAATCAATGATGATAATCTTTCGATCTGGATATGCCTTTTTAAGTTCTTCTGCAGCAACTTTAGAAGATTGAAGTGTACCGCTTAATGCTGAAGAAAATCCAATATAAAGAATATCTTTACCTTCCTTGAGAATTTCTTCAAAAAAAGTAAGAAATGTTCCAACATTCACCAATGAGGTGATGGCTACCTTCTTGTCACGTAGTGCTTGATAGAATGTCTGAATGGATAATTCTCTTTCATCTGGGTAATGATTGTAAGACTTCCCTTCAAGTTCCACGGTCAAGGGTACAATTTTCAGCCCCATTTCTTGAACCTGATCAGCAGTCAAATCACAACATGAATCCGTAACCATTACAAAATCACTCATATGAACCTCCCAAAATTGACTCTTTATGTTTGATTATACCTAGAATAGGAAAAAGAATCAATCTCTAGGAACAACAAACAAGAAAAAAACTGCGCTTGGCGCAGTTTATTAAGAGATGACTCTAACTTTAATGACACCTTTCAAGGTGTCAATCGCATCAATGCTCACTTGATCAATGGGTTCATTGGTATCAATGATTGCATATCCAAATCCATTCTTTTCTGCATGAACAAACTTGTTGATCTTGTGTTCACATTCAGTAATTTTTTTCATAAACACATCAATGTGCTCAGTTTGTTCATAAAGCACTGTAACTCTGGATTTTGATGTGAGTGGACCAGCATCAAGATTTGGGAAATTCACCGAATTCTTGATGTTTCCTTTTTCCAAATAACCTTGTATTTGAGCGATAGCCATGACAGCACAATTATCTTCAGCTTCTTCTGTGGACGCTCCTAAATGAGGATAAGCTGTTATTTTTTCATGATGCATCATCTTAGGTGTTGGAAAATCTGTCAGGTATTTTCGAATCAGTCCTTCATTTAATGCTGTAACAACATCGTCTTCATTGACGATACCGTCTCTAGCAAAATTCATTAGAATGACACTCTTTTTCATATGCTTCATGGCTTCAAGATTGATCAGATCCTTCGTAGCTGGCATGAAAGGTACATTGACACTGATGTAATCACATAATGGATAGAAAGATTCAAGTGTTTCAGGATAAATCATTTCAGCAGGAAGCATGGTTTTGCATGTTTCTAACCATGTTGTATTCTTTTCGAAACCAACAACCTTCATGCCTAGGGCATGACATGCATTTGCAAGTTTGATTCCAATCGCTCCAAGACCAATGATTCCTATAGTTTTTCCTAGGATTTCACCTCCAGCAAATTGAGCTTTCGCTTTTTCTACGGTTTTGTTGATGATTGGATCATCTTGATTGGCATCTACCCAATTCAATCCACCATGCAAATCACGATTGGCATTAAGCATGGCAGCAAGAATCAATTCTTTAACAGCATTGGCGTTTGCACCTGGTGTGTTAAACACGACTATCCCTTTCTTCGCGTAATCCATAAAAGGAATGTTATTCACACCTGCACCAGCTCTAGCAATGGCAACAACGGATTCAGGTAACTTCATTTCATGCATGTTCGCACTTCTGACCAGTAAGACATCTGCTTCATCAAATTGATCGATTAATTGATATCCTTTTGTTAAAGTATCCAAACCAACTTTTGAAATGTTATTCAGACAATGTACTTTTGTCATTTCTTCACCTACTTTAAATGATTTTTTTCAAAGACACCCATAAAGTCAACAAGCGCTTGGACACCTTCGACTGGCATTGCATTATAAATGGATGCTCTCATACCGCCAACGGTACGATAGCCTTTCAAATTGTCAAATCCTTGTGCTTTTGCTTCTTTGATGAATAAATCATCGGTTTCGGGATCATTTGATTTGAACGTTACATTCATGAGTGATCTTGAGCTCTTTTCGACTGTTCCATGGAAAAGTTTGCTTTGATCAAGATAATCATAGAGAATGTTTGCTTTCTTGATATTAATCTTTTCAATGGCTTCAAGTCCGCCAAGATTAAGTAACCATTTGAAGACTTTACCGCATAAGTAGATGCCATAAGTTGGTGGTGTGTTGTACATAGACTTGTTTTTTGCTTGGATGTCATATCTGAGCATGATTGGTGTATCAGGCTTGATATCTTCTCTGATTAAGTCTTCACGAATAATGACGATGACAGTTCCAGCAGGCCCAACATTCTTTTGTGCTCCAGCAAAGATCAATCCATATTTTGATACATCAATCGGATGAGAAAGGAAATTAGATGATGCATCTGAAACAAGCACTTTACCTTTGGTATCAGGCAGTTCATGATATGTTGTTCCAAAAATCGTATTGTTTTCGCAAATGTGGACATAATCAGCTTCTGGATCAATTTCCAGATTTTTTAAATCTGGTATGTAAGAAAATTGTTTGTCTTCAGAAGAAGCAATCACTCGAACATCACCATATTTAGAAGCTTCTTCAAAGGCTTTATTTGCCCAGTTTCCTGTAATGATGAAATCAGCTTTCCCCTTTTTCATAAGGTTCATCGGAACCATTGCAAATTGTGTAGTAGCACCACCTTGTAAAAAGAGCACCTTATAGTTTTCAGGAATTTGAAGCAATGTTCTTAAATCTTTTTCAGCATCATCGATGATTTGTTGAAATATCTTTGACCGGTGGCTCATTTCCATGACGGACATGCCAGAATCATGATAATCAAGCATTTCTGCTGCTGCTTCCCTCAAGACTGCTTCTGGCAAGATTGCAGGTCCTGCGGAAAAATTATAAATTCTTTTCATTTCGTT
>QKIB01000054.1 GCA_003249785.1 Acholeplasmatales bacterium | reverse complement strand
ATATTGGTGTTATGATTTCAGGTGCACTTGGTGGATTAGGTGGTTTATTCTATATTGTACCAATTACCAATCAATATGATGCAACCTTCTCAGCGAATGGGTATGGCTTCTTAGCATTAGCTGTATTAATTTCTGGCCAATGGAAACCATTTCGAATCTTGGTATTTGCAATTATCTTTGGATTTTTCTCTAAGATTTCCAATATGACTTCAATGATTCCATTCCTTGGAAACCTTAATCAAGTCCCAGAATTGCTCAGTATTATACCGTATGTGGTTACAATTGTTGTTCTCATCTTCACATCTAAGAATTCACAAGCTCCTAAAGCAGCAGGTGAACCATACGATGCAGGAAAGAGATAAACCTTAATACAAAAAAGGTACTCAGTTGAGTACCTTTTTTTTAGGTATTACCACAAATGATGCACGGATGATTTGATGTAGGTATTATAAATACTTTCAACACCATCCATCTGCTCTTTGGTGAGCGGTGGAAGTAAAGATGCTTTTACATTATCTTCAATCTGTTTGGGATTACTTGCACCTGGAATGACAGTGGAAACCGCATCGAACATCAAGATCCATCTTAAAGCATACGGTGCTAAGTTTTCAGTAACAAAAAGTTTCTTGAGTTCGCTAACTGCTTTGAGTCCTTGATCATAATCCACACCAGAGAAAGTTTCTCCCTTATCAAAAGATTCACCATGACGATTGAATGTTCTATGATCATTAGGGTTGAATGTGGTTTTTTTAGTGTACTTTCCAGTGAGTAGACCACTTGCAAGAGGCACTCTGACGATGATACCGACATGTTTCTCTTTGGCAAGTTCAAACAATTCTTCAGCTGGGCGTAATCTGAACATATTGAAGATGATTTCAATGGCTTTGACATTGGGATACTTCAAAGCATGTTTCGCTTCTGAGATTTTTTCAACTGAAACACCATAATGTTTAAACAAGCCTTCGGCTTGGAGTTTATCCATGATTTGAAAAACACGATCAGAATGATAGACTTCAGTAGGTGGACAATGCAAAAGAACCATATCCAGTTGATCCACATTCATATTCTTGATGGAATCCATAACAAAGCCTCTAAGGTTGGTTTCGTTATAGGCTTCAGCTACATGAGGATTGAGCTTTCTTCCGATTTTAGTAATAACAAAAACTTCGCGTTTTCCTTCCTTTTTGAATTCGCCAATTGTATGTTCTGAAGCACCACCGATATAGACATCAGCAGTATCGAATGCATTCACACCTTCATCTATGGCAACCCTTAGGGTTTCCATCCCTTTTTCTTTGTCAAAGGGCATGCCCCAGACACTGCCTAGTTGCCATGTTCCCAAAGAAATTTCTGAAATTTCAAATCCTGTTTTTCCAAATGTTCGATAGTTCATTTAAGTAACCTCCTCAATTATTTTCAGTATATCACGAATACACAATTCAATCAAAATCAAGGCATCATGAAAACACGATTTTATCAGGATAAACAAAATATTTATTTTTGTTGACTTTTGGGCCTAACTACGTTAAAATATCTATGTTGTACCACATAGAACAGGTTGTAAATGCCATCTGGCTACCTTAGATAGTGAGTCTTCAGAAAATAAGGAGGTATAGAACATGTATGCAGTAATCAAAACTGGCGGTAAGCAAGTTCGTGTTGAACAAGGTCAAGAAATCTATGTTGAAAAACTTGATGTTGAAGCTGGACAAACCGTCGAATTTAACGAAGTCCTGATGTTAGGTGGAGAAAAAACAGTAATCGGAACTCCATTCGTTGAAAATGCAAAAGTGATTGCTAAGGTTGAAAAACAAGGCCGTGGCAAGAAAATTATCGTTTTCAAATATAAAGTCAGAAAAAACTACCGCAAAAAGCAAGGTCATCGTCAAGCATATACAAAACTTGTGGTTGAATCCATCATTGCTTAATCATGATTCAATCAAGATTTGTCTATCGAAATGAAAAGCTCAATGAAATTACAGTCAAAGGTCATGCCAATTATAAACAACATGGTGAAGACATTGTCTGTGCAGCAGTTTCAGCAGCAACGCTTGTCACTGCAAATGCAATTGAGCATTTGAAGTTGAATCATTTGATTGATTTAACAGTTGAAGAAGGATATTTCAAATTAGTTCTAAGAACTGAAGACCCAACCGTGTTGGGACTTATAGAGAATCTGGAATATACCTTAAGTGATTTAGAAAAACAATATCCTAAATATATTAAAAACCAGAAGGAGGGATAACATGTTAAAGTTAAACATACAGTTATTCGCATCAAAAAAAGGTGTGGGTTCATCTCGTAATGGTCGTGACTCAGCATCCAAGCGTTTGGGCTCAAAATTGAGTGATGGTCAGTTTGCTACTGCAGGCTCTATCATTTACAGACAAAGAGGAACGAAAATCCATGCAGGTCAGAATGTTGGCCGCGGTGGCGATGATACATTATTTGCAACGGTTACAGGTACTGTCAAGTACGAAAGAAAAGGCCGTTCACGTACACAGGTATCAGTTTACGAAGGATAACCCAGTTATCCTTTTTTTGTGTGAAAACGAGGTGATGTATCATGTTTGTTGATGAAATCGTAGTTGAAGTTTTCGGAGGTCGTGGTGGTCATGGTATGACTGCTTACCGAAGAGAAAAATATGTAGAGTTTGGTGGCCCATGGGGCGGAAATGGCGGAAACGGTGGGTCCGTTATTTTTGTTGGCGATGAAGGAAAATCAACGCTACTTGATCTCAGATACCAACGACATATCAAAGCTAAATCCGGTGTCAATGGCATGTCCAAAGGTATGCATGGCGCCAATGCTGAAAATACATATGTTAAAGTGCCATTAGGTACGATTGTCTATACTGAAGACAAATCAGAAAAAATCGGTGAGGTTCTTTATCACAACCAGGAACTCATCGTTGCTCAAGGCGGCAAAGGCGGCAGAGGAAACATCGCATTAGCCACATCTAGAAACTCTTGTCCTGATTATGCAGAAAATGGCGATCCAGGTGTAACCAGACGCATTCATGTCGAACTGAAGGTCTTAGCAGATGTCGGACTGATCGGATATCCAAGTGTAGGGAAATCAACGTTGATTTCCGTTGTCTCCAATGCTAGACCTAAAATTGCTGAATATCCATTCACAACCCTTCAACCTAATTTAGGGATGGTTCAAGTTGGTGATGACTCCTTTGTGCTTGCGGATCTGCCCGGACTGATTGAAAATGCACATCAGGGATTTGGACTTGGCATTCGCTTTCTTAAACATATTGAGCGTTGTCGCGTATTTCTTCATGTCCTAGATCTAACAAGAGATGATCCTTATCAGGATTACTTATCTATCAATCATGAACTCAAGATGTACAACGAAGATCTACTTGAAAGACCGCAGATGATTGTTGCTAATAAAATTGATATGCCCGAAGCTGAACTCAAACTAGCAGAACTCAAAAAGAAACTTTTAGAACCCATCATGGTGATTTCAGCACAACAACAAAAAGATGTTGACAAACTGCTTTATGCACTCATTAGTAAATTAAAAGAAACACCAAGAATTCAGGATGAACTCCCTGATGAATCAATTAAGAATTATGTCTTCAAACCTGATGAACCTGCATTTATCATCACCAAAGTCGATGACGTCTTTGAGATTACAGGTGAAAAGATTAAGTTGCTTTTTGAACGTACAGACTTTTCCAAAGAAGAGGGCGTACGCAGATTCGCAAGACAACTTAGAGGACTTGGTGTCGATGATGCACTTCGTGAGCAAGGTGCGAAGAACAATGATACGGTTAGAATCTTCGATTTTGAATTTGAATTCATAGAATAAGGACAGCGTCCTTATTTTTTTGCAAAAAAAAGGAAAGATTGCTCTTTCCTAATTGAGATGCAACATGCGCATCTTGAAATTGTGACTCTTTTTCAACGAACGATTTTCTCTTGCAAGGACACGGTTTTGTGCCCACTTGGTCGTCATGAGATAACGTTTATGATGATTATTAATGTTTCTCATTTCGGCTTCACGACGATTAGCTTGTCGCTTTAAAGTAATCTGTGCCTGTTTGTTTCGTTCAATGTCTAGTGCAGTTGCTTTAAGAACCAATTGTTCATAATGATAGGTCTTTTGCTTGAGTGACTCAATATTCTTTTCATGTGTTATTTGATAGCGTGATAGAATCAACTGGTTTTTGGCAGTGATGGATTGATCAAGCGCTTGGATGTTCTTATCTTGTGTTAAGATACTGTTTTCGGTAGTTGCCATACGCTTTTGATAAGATTCTTCTAGCAGCTTTTTCTTGTCTTCATATTCACTGTTGTATTGGGCAGCAATAGATAACTGATTGTCATTAAGCAGTTTCAGCTCTTGAAGTTGCTTCATACTGTTTTCAGTAATCTTGTTTTCAATAGATTTAAGTGTCAATTGATCGATCAGTTGTTTTTTTGCATGGTTTTTCTTGCTGATATCCTGTTTTTTCTTGAGTTTCTGCTTTTCTAATTTGAGTTGATTGTCTTTATCAATGAGTTTCTTTGTCTGCTCAACAGAACAACTGGTGACTTGGTTTGCATAGTTCTTTTTTAAAGAGCGTATGAGTGAAGCAAGTGATTTCTTAAATCCCTTGATCATTTTCAATTGTTCTTTCTCATTCTGATGATAATAGTTTAACATGAGGTTTAAAAGTTTCTGGTGGGTTGAAAAGAGTTGCTTTTCAAAAGACAAATAGAGTTTATCCAGCGTTTTGAGTTGGATGGATAAAAAGGCATCTGATACATAAACCTCATTGAGAAGTGCTTGATAGAAAAGGTCGATGGAGCCAAAGAACTGATTGATTTCTTCGATAAACAGTTGATAGATCGATTGGTTTTGATTAAGATACTTGTAAAATAAGGATGCTTCTTGATGTTTGAGTGTTTCCAGGTTTGCTTCGACACCTTTTTGCTTTTCTTTGAGTTTATTGGTTTCTTTTTCGATTGGTACAATTGATAAATGGAGTGCATCCATTTTTCTTTCAACACCAGATAAATCCTTTTTGATGTTTTTGATCAATTTTTCATGCATCGCAAGATCCTTATGTTCTTCTTTGGATTCATGGTGTTTCATATGTTGATTCAGATAACTTTGTTCTCGTTCAAGTTCGCCTTGCTTGATGAAAAACTGTTCTTCAAGATTCTTGATATCATTTTCTATGAATGCACGCTTTTCAAGCAATTTATGAATTTCTTGATCATAAAAGTTCATGG
>QKIB01000074.1 GCA_003249785.1 Acholeplasmatales bacterium | reverse complement strand
TCTCATCTAGTTCCGATTCAGGAACTTCAAGAATCAATTCATCGTGAACCTGGAGTAAAATCTTCGATTTCTTCTTGTTTTTCTTCAGATAATGATAGAGATCAACCATCGCTTTTTTCAAGATGTCAGCTGCTGATCCTTGGATCGGTGCGTTCAGCGCTGTTCTTTCGCCAAAAGCTCTTTGAGTGAAAACTGGTGATTTAAGTTCAGGGATATATCTTCTGCGTTTCATCATCGTTTCAACATATTCATGTTCTTTAGCAAATGCCACGATATTTTCCATATAGTCCTTGATTTCAGGATAAATGGATAAATACTGGTCGATGTAGGCTTGTGCTTGTTTAGGCGTCACATGAATGTCTTCTGATAAACTCCAAGCCCCAATACCATAAATGATACCAAAGTTAACTGCCTTAGCAGCACGTCTTTGTTCGGATGTGACTTCACTGACATGAAAGACTTCTTGTGCAGTTTTGGTATGGATATCTTCGTGTTGATTAAATGCTTCAATGAGTGACTTGACATCAGCCATGTCTGCTAAGACACGCAGCTCGATTTGTGAATAGTCTGCACCTAGTAAGTATTCATTGGGTTTTGCAATAAACAGTTTTCTAATCTTACGACCCTCTTCACTGCGAATCGGGATATTTTGAAGATTAGGATCCAAAGAAGACAATCTGCCTGTTGTTGTCAAGGCTTGCATATAAATGGTGTGCACTTTGCCATCATCAAACAAGTTTTGTCTAATACCGATGATATAGGTGGAATGTAATTTAGAGAGTTGGCGATAGTCCATAATCAAATCAATGATCGGATGCTTGCCTTGAAGTTTCTCTAAGACTTCAACATTGGTTGAATATCCGGTTTTTGTTTTCTTCCCATTGGGTAACCCAAGTTTTTCAAAAAGGATTTCTCCTAATTGTTTAGGGCTTGAAACATTGAATGTTTCACCAGCAAGGTCATGAATCTCTGATTCGATTTCCTTGATGCGTTTGGATAAGTCTTGATCTTGCAGATCGAGTTCTTTCTGATCAACGAGTAATCCAGTGAATTCCATTTCCGCTAATACTTCAGATAAAGGAATCTCTAATTTATTGAGCAAATGGAGTTGTTCTTGATCTTCAAGTTGTTTCAGTAATGGTTTTCTTAATTCAAAGATTGCTTTGGCTTTGCTTGCAATATGCCGTTCATAGATTTCTTTTTCAGGTAGTCCTTTTTTAGCACCTTTGCCATAAACGACATCATCATATAAAATGTCTTCATAATCAAATGCGGATACGATACGTTTAAATTCTTCTTTGCCTAAATGTGAATTGATGAGATATGCTGCCAATAACAAATCAAAATCAACACCATTTAAATCAAGGTTGTTCCACATTAGAAATACTTTGGTTGCCTTATAGTCATAGACGTACTTTGTGATGGATTCATCAGAAAGATACATTTGAAAATTAATGGATGTCAAAGCGAACTCAGGAGAAAGCACATAATGTGTTTTGCCGTCAGAAATACCGACACCCCATAATTCAGCTTTATGATAGTTATAATCGGATAATTCAAAGTGAATCGCTAAATCTGATTTCAGGATTTTTCCCAATTCATGTTCATCTTTAATGACTTGATATTCCCAGTCTTCGTGTTTGACTGTTGGAAGTTCCATCTTCTTGACGAAAACATGTAGATCATACGATTGGAAAAAGGACATGAGTTCACTTGTTTTTGCTTCATGTTTTTCTAAGTCTTCAACCTGATACTCAATTTTCGCATCCAAATCAATAGTCACGAGATCCTTACTCATCTGTGCTAGATGTTCGAATTCTCTGATGTTTTCACCGAGTTTTCCTTTGATTTCATCTTTATGTGCATATAGGTTTTCTACTGATCCATAGGTTTGAAGGAGCTTGATTGCTGTCTTTTCACCAACACCAGGAACACCTGGAATATTATCAGATGGATCACCCATCAAGGCTTTAAGATCAATCATTTGTTCATGAGTGAGTCCATAAGTCTCAACCAAAGCTTTAGGATCAAAACGATGGACTTCTTTCATCCCTTTTTTAAGTAGATTCACCGTGATATTTTCATCAACAAGTTGGAGTAAGTCTTTATCGGATGAATACACTTCAACTTGATACCCTGCTTTACTGCCTTGTTTTGCTAATGTTCCAATGATATCATCAGCTTCATACCCTGCTTTACTGTAGGAAGTGACACCACTGAGTTTAATATATTCGTCAATGAGTGGTACTTGCATAATAAGCTCTTCTGGCATCTTCACACGACCAGCTTTATATCCCTCATAGGCAAGATGTCTTTTAGTTGGTTCTTTGGTGTCGAATGCAACCAGTGCATAATGAGTATCGTCAGTGATGATTTTTTCAAACATACCAACGAAAGCAAAAAGAGCGTTGGTATAAACACCGCTACCAGATTGCATGAGTTTTGCACCTGGATAGGCTGTTGCATAATACGCTCTAAACATGATGGAGTTTCCGTCAATCAAGATTAATTTTTGCATTATTTTACTCCCCTTTTATCTCATTTTATCATAGATACTTGTATATCTTTTCCACAACTTTTGTGGGAAAAAAAAGGATCATCGTATCCTGAATTGACCCTTTCCTTTTCCTTTACCTTTTTTCACTTTTGAAGATGGCATAACCCTTGAAGGATTCTTGGATAAACCCTCCAATTCTTTCTCATCCATGCTCATCATTTTCTTCATCATTTGTTTCTGTGCCTCAAGCGCTTGTCTCAAACGATTGAGATCCTGGACTTTCATTCCAGCTCCTTTGGCAACACGTTCTCTTCTTTTTGAACTCATGTCGATGAGTTTAGGATCTTTTCTTTCCGCTTCAGTCATTGAATGGATGAGGACACCCATCTGTTCAAACTGTTTATCATCGACTTGAGATGCTGCGTTTTTTAGTTGTCCCATGCCTGGAATGAATCCCAAGATTTTACTGACCGATCCCATCCTTTTGATCATCTTGAATTGCTTTAATAAATCGTTATAGTTGAAGGTGTTTGACATGAGTTTTTCCATCATGTTTTTCGCTTCATCTTCATCAATCGATTCGGTTGCTTTTTCAATTAAAGTAAGGACATCACCCATGCCAAGAATTCTGGATGCCATACGTTCTGGATGAAAGACCTCAAACGTATCCATTTTTTCACCGCTTGACGCGAACTTGATGGGGATGCCAGAAACTTCTTTAATGGAAAGTGCAGCACCACCACGCGTATCACCATCTAGTTTCGTGAGAATTGCGCCTGTGGCATTCAACTGATCATGGAAACTCTTGCAGATGTTTGCTGCATCCTGACCGGTCATCGCATCAACTGTTAGTAAGATTTCATTGGGTTTAGCGATAGCTTTGACATCAATGAGTTCCTGCATCATTTTTTCATCGATATGCAAGCGACCCGCTGTATCGATAATCACGACATCATAGTTGTTTTGACGTGCATAATCCAAACCATCTTTGACAATGGTTCTTGCGTCTATAAGGCCCTTATCGAAGACTTCAACACCGATTTGTTTTCCAATGACTTTCAACTGTTCGATGGCTGCTGGACGATAGACGTCTGCAGCTATGAACAAGACATTTTTCTTTTCTGTTTTTCTGATATAAACCCCAAGTTTACCAATGGCTGTCGTTTTCCCGGAGCCTTGTAAACCGATGGTCATAATGGTTGTCAAACCATTTAAGTTATAACGTATGCCTTCCGCATTTTCACCCATGACGCGTTTGAGTTCATCATGAACGATTTTAACAACCTGTTGGCCTGGATTCAGTCCTTTAAGAATCTTTTCACCAACAGCTTGTTCCTTGATGTTTGCGATAAAGCTTTTAACAACTTTAAAATTGACGTCTGCCTCAAGTAAAGACAAACGCACTTCGCGCATCATTTCATCAATATCTGTTTCTGTCAGATAGCCTTTGCCCGTCAGACGACGCATCGCCATCTGCAAGCGTGAGCTTAAACTGTTTTCTGCCATTATTCATCCAACTTTCTTAAGTCTTCAAGAAGTGTTAAATCTTGGGTTTCTATCGCTTTTTCAATCAGTTCTTTTCGTTTGTTTTGCATGGTCAAAAGATGAAGTTTTGATTCATAGAAATTCAAATGTTCTTCAACTTTTTTTAATTGATCGAAAACTGCATTTCGACTCACTTGATACAACTCTGCAATCTCATGAAGCGAATAGTCTTCCTTATAATAATGTTCAAAATAGAGGACTTGTTTTTCAGTGAGCAATGATTGATATAAGTCAAATAACTGATTGAGTTGTTCGGTTTTTTCTAATGTTTCCATAAATCTCCTTAGAAGAAATCCTTAAATAATCCGTAAATATATTGTTCGATATCAAACATCACCAAATCATCAATCTTTTCACCCAAACCTACATACTTGATGGGGAGATGATAAAGATGTCTGATCGCTAAAACGATGCCGCCTTTGGCTGTTCCGTCAAGCTTGGTTAAGATGATGCCGCTGACATCGGTTGCTTCTTTAAATACTTCTGCTTGACGCATCCCGTTTTGTCCAGTTGTGGCATCAATCACAAGGAGTGTTTCTTGTGGTGCCTTGGGTAGTGTTTTCTGGATGACACGTTTCATTTTAGAAAGCTCAGCCATTAAATTGACTTTGGTTTGCAATCGTCCTGCGGTATCTACTAAAACAACATCATACTTTTCTCTTCTGGCGATTTCAAGTGCATCAAAGATCACAGAAGATGGATCTGATCCCGTTTCTTTCTTGAAAACGAATGTGTTACTTCTTTTGCCCCATTCGGATAACTGATCAATAGCCCCTGCTCTGAAGGTATCTCCGGCAACCATCATGACTTTCTTGCCTTCATCTTGCAGTTGCTTGGCAAGTTTTCCGATGGTTGTTGTTTTGCCGACTCCATTGACACCAACAAATAGATAGACATTGACTTCGTCTTCATCATAGTTTAGATCCGTTTGAACCAGTTCACCTTTGAGATAAATCTCAAACATTTTATCAACAATGATTTCAGCAAGATCTTTCGGATCGTCAATCTTTTTGTTCTCAACTTCTTTTCTGAGTTCATCAATAAAATATATCACAGTATCAATACCAATATCTGCTTGAATGAAGATATCTTCAAGCGAATCAAAAAGCTCATCATCAATCTTTGATGATGCAGCAAGAATGGCTTTCAAGTTGCCTAGATTTTCTTTGGTTTTATGCAACCCCAATTGATATCTTTCCCCAATTGATATCTTTCATTCTTGGGTTTTTTGCCGAATAACTTTTGAAATAGTCCCATTTGCTTCTCCTAATTCTTTGATTATTATACCACAAGCAAAAGAAAACCGAAAGATTATTCTTTCGGCAAATTCTTAACAAATGTGATCAATTCATCAAAATTTAAATGCTGGCTCATTTCATCGACATATTCAAGATAGACAATCTTTCTTTTTTCATCCAAGACGAAGACGCTTCGTGCTTGAAGTCTAAGTTCCTTAATGTCAGTACCATACTTATGAGCGAAGTCCAGATCCAAGTAATCACTCAGTGTGATGACATTGGGAATACCTGAATTGCCACACCATCTTGCTTGAGCAAATGGTAAGTCATTGCTGATGGTCAAGACAGTCACATCGTCTCTTTCAGCAAGTTCTTTATTCACTGTTCTTGCTTGTCTGTCACACACGGTTGTGTCAAGTGATGGAACAACGTTCAAGATCACATATCTTGATTTGTAGTCGCTTAACTGCTTCGTTTCACTGTTCGTATTAAGTGCTTTGAAATTTGGTGCTGTATCACCAACATGTTTTTCTTCGCCAATCAATGTGATGGGCTTTCCTTTGAATGTTTTCATATGTACACTTCCTTCTTTTAGATTCATCCATATTATAACACTTACAAAATATAAGTTCCATTAAAAAGCGATCCCCCGAGAAAGTCGGGGGATCAATTAAGGGGATTTTGTGTACATCTGTACACTCAATAGGGGATAAGTAGCATTCAATTTGAATGCAACATCATCTTATCACTTTTAATTTCAAATGTAAAGAAAATATGCATGAATCCTATGAAAGTATCAAATCTTGTGAAAAATGTTTATTTTTTAACATATTTGCACTTTGGGAAGCCGCTACATGCGATAAACTCGCCGTATCTGCTCTTTCTGACGACCAAAGGTCTTCCACATACAGGACACAATTCATCAGTCATCTTAGGTCCGATTTTCTTCATTTCTTTCTGTGCTGTTTCTACCATTGGAACGAAGCTGTTATAAAATCTTGAAACCAGATGCAACCCGGATTGTTTGCCATCAGCGATCTCATCAAGGACGGTTTCCATACGTGATGTGTAATCAATATTGATGATTCTTGAGAAGAATAAATCGAGTTGTTCGGATGTCAATTTACCTTGATCGGTTGGTTTGAATCTTTTTTCTTCTAAAGTTACATAATCTCTGCTCTTGAGCGTTGAAAT
>QKIB01000064.1 GCA_003249785.1 Acholeplasmatales bacterium | reverse complement strand
TCAAAACAGTGGAAAGACGACATTATATAAAGCATTGACTCAAGAACAAAAGGCTCTAGCCTTTAAGAAAGCCGGTTTGACACAAGAAGCACTGATTGCACCATTTGGAAACCATGTGCTTTATGATATGCCAGGTCTCTATCAAGATGGTTATTTGCATCAAATGTTACCTTATGATGTCTATAAAAAACTCATCCCAGACCAAGAAATGAATCCTAGAATCTTTCAGATTAAAAGCGAGCAGTCATTAATCCTTGAAGGACTCATTGGACTCACGTTTAAAAGTGAAGCGCTGAGCGCTGTGATTTATGGAACCAAGCAACTCAAGATTCATAAAACCAATCCATCAAAAATGAAGAATATGTTAAAACATCCTGCGGACCACTTTGAAATTTTTGTTCAAACCTATGAAACAAAAGCATTCAAAATTCCAAGAGGTAAGATGCAAGTAACGTTTGCAGATATGGGATTTATGCATATCGTTGGTCCCACACATCTTGAAATCACGTATCCCAAAGGGATGCATCTGACCATTACGGAGGCTATGTTCGAATGATTGAAACCATCAAGAAAGCTGTTCAAGAAAAACTGAAAGATCATCCAAACCGTTTAGTTCATGTCATGGGTGTCTATGAAACTTCAACCAAATTGGCAAAAATATATGGGTTGGATGTAGAAAAAGTTGGGATTGCTGCTTTATATCATGACTATGCCAAATATGATACCATTGAAGAACAAATCAAATATCTGGATCTTGCAACCATTAAAGCGTATGCTGAAACTCCAGTGATCTATCATGGATTTGCCGCCGCAGAGAGTCTTGAACATCATTTCAAGATTCACGATGAAGAGATTCTTAATGCCATCAAATATCATGTTTGGGGTAGAATCGGGATGTCAGATGTCGAAAAAGTAGTGTTCATCAGCGACAGTTGTGAACCTAGTCGAAAATTTTACGAAGCGAAAGTCATTTGCAAATTAGCCGAAAAGAATTTGGATTTAGCTGTTGAAGCTGCCATGAAAGCAAGCATTGACTATTTAATTGAAAAAGAGATTGTTCCTAGTCAGGAACAAATGGAAATATATACTTATTATGTGGAGGTAAACCGTGGAAAAACTCGATAAGATCGTAGAAGCATTAGAAAATCTCAAAGTGAAAGATCTTGCTGTCTATGATTTCAATCAAACATCACCTTTTTATGATTATTTCATTTTGGCAACCACCAATGAAAGACAAGCAAATGCTGCGATCAATCATATCAAGAAAGCCTTGTTAGCTGATGAAGTTAAGCACATTGAAGGTAAAGGTGGCACATGGGTACTTATTGACTGCAACGATGTAATCGTTCATCTATTTACTGAAGAAGATCGGAAGTATTATCGTTTCGATCAACGTCTTTTAGGCGTAAAAAGAGTCAAGTAATGTTTGCCCAGGCGTATGATCTTTTGATGGCTGACATCGATTATGATGCCATCTATAGATACTTAAAACCCTATCTCAATAAAAAACAAACCATCTTGGATGCCGGTTGTGGTTCAGGCTATTTATTATTGGAATTGGTCAGACGTGGTTATAACACGATTGGCGTAGATATCGATACGAAGATGCTCGCACTGGCACAAGACAAACTGGTTTCTCATCAGTTAAAGCCTAATTTATACGAACATGATTTAAGAGATCCACTTGGAATCAAAGTGGATGTCGTATTGGCAATGTTTGATGTCGTCAATTATTTCAAAGGAATTCGCCAAGTGTTCAAGCATATCTATCAAGGCTTGAATGATGGTGGTATCTTCATTTTTGATGCCTATAAAGAAGATATTGTTGAAGCATATAATGACTATTTGGAAATCGATGATGATCCCATTCATTATGAATGGCACATCACAACAAAGAAGAATCAGTTGATTCATGAAGTAACCTTGGGTGGTAAAAAAGAAATCATCAAACAGTATGTGTTTCCAATTGCTTATTATGAAAAAATCTTGAAATCCTTCGGATTTCGAGTGGAAACGAAAATAGGAGTCGACTCCAGAAAGCTTTATTTTTTCGCCTACAAGTAGGCGTTTTTTTTTACCAAAAGAAAAACAAATGCGCATCTACTAATATAGGGTGGAGGTCATTATGAGACAAGCATTGGTTATGACGTTGGTATTGGTTGTTTTTGGTTGGATCTGGTTTTATCCAAGATTAGAACCTATGGAAAATATGGATGTAGCAGCAACGCTGCTTGATCCAATCAAGATTGAGATTGAAGGATCTGTTGTCTTTCCAGGGACTTATTTGTTTTTTAAACCAGTTACAGCAAGTGAAATATTAGAGATGGCAGGTGGGTTTCTGGATGATGCGGATCAGCATACGGTAAACATGCAGACACTCTATACCCATGATACACAGATTTTTATTGCTTCCAATCTAGAAGAAGAAACTGAGACTGGAATCTTGCTTGATGTCAATCAGGCAAGCTTTAAAGAACTTCTGGACATTCCAGGCATGACAGAAATCAGAGCTGCATCTTTGATCATCTACCGAGAGCAGTATGGAGATTTCAAGCATTTGGATGAACTCATTAATGTGAAGAACATCGGAGAGGTTACCCTTGAAAAAATTAAACCATATCTTACAGTGGGATAATTATTTCATTGAGGGCTTTGCGATATTTTTCCTGCTCTTGGGTTTATTTCATTTCTGGTTGTTAGTTGTCGCATTCCTCTATTTATATTGGCAAAGAAAGGTATTAAAAATACCTTTTTTGTTGATTGTTATGGCAATCATTTCGTTTCGATACTTCATTGTTGAAACACTTGAAATTCCAGATCACATCGATGGTGTAGGACAGATTACTGAAATCAAATCATATGATTATTCGGATTTGGTAACGATTCGTATTGATGGGGTGCTTTATCAAACTTTTTTGTCAAAAGATGCATTTGACTATGGCGATGAACTCTATATTACAGCAGATGTTATGCCTTTTCGAAAAGAAACGATACCTTTTGGATTTGATCAGAAACAGTATATGCTGTCCTTGAATATGCGTGGATCTCTAGAAGTGACTTCAATTTCTTTCATCAGATCGCATACAGGATTTTATACACTTAGAGAAAAACTAAAAGATTCAATTGGATTACTGGAGTCGAAAAACTATGTTCGTGCTTTGATTTTAGGTGAAAAAAGTTTTGATGAACCAGAACGCGATCTGTTTCAAACGTTAGGTATTCTATATTTGTTTACTGTTTCAGGGATTCATATCTATGGGTTTTTATGGATGATTAAAAAAGTGTTTTTCTTTTTAAGTCTTGAGGAAAACGTACAAAAAATACTGATATTCTTGTTGCTTTTAGTCTTTTCATATCTTAACGCATTTTCCATGAGTGTTGTACGCATCGTGATTATTTTCATTTTGACAGAAATGAATACACGACTAAAAACCGATTTATCCAAACTTGACATCATTCATCTTGCATTCATGGTCATGCTCATCATCCATATTCAATGGATCTATCATTTGGGATTTTTGATGTTATTTTTAATCCTGAATTTCATTGAACTGATGAAAGATCAGCTCGGAAGTCATGATGGATATTTGGGAAGACTCAAGATGACAGGTTTGATTGTGCTTGTTACATTGCCGTTTCAAAATCAAATATCAATCTTGATGATTTTATTGATGCCACTGATGATTTTCATCCTAGCTGTGCCGATGTTTCTTTTTTCGATTTTTGTTTTGTTTGTTCCGGAACTGGATCAGTTGTTTGTACTTTTGATTGATTTTTTTGAAAAAATGTCATTCGTATTTAATGACAAAAACATCATTTGGTATTTGCCTGCGTTAACTTTTGAAGCAATCATTCTTTACTTCATCCTTTTGATTTACAGTCTCAAAGCTCGACATTTTTATTTTTTGATCAAACGCATGAGTTTAATCGTTTTTGTCTTTGGCTTTTTTGTTTTTGATGTCAAAATGTTGGATGAAACGACCTTCTACATGATCGATGTAGGTCAAGGAGATGCTATGTTGATTGAATCTAGATCATGCACAATGGTGATTGACAGTTATCAATATGTCTTGCCATTTCTGCATGATTTAGGTATTTATAAATTGGATTATTTGATCTTGACACATAGTGATGATGATCACATCAAAGAAGCACAATCCCTGATTGATCATATGGCTATCGATCATATCTTAATCAATCCATATAATACCTATCCAATCCATAGTGATCGAACCATCAAAGTTCAACATGACGATCATATGACATGTGGATCTTTATCCATAGACTTTTTAGGACCTCTAAAACACTTTGATGACCTCAATAACAATTCTTTGGTGTTTTCAATTACCTTAGGTTCAAAACGCTTTTTATTCACAGGTGATATTGGAAAAGAAGCTGAAGAAGCATTGGCGTTAACTTACCAAAATGCGCTCAAAAGTGATGTGCTCAAAATCGCACATCACGGATCAGATACATCAACATCGGAATTGTTTTTAAAGTATGTTAATCCTGAAGTTGCACTTATCTCAGTGGGATCAAACAATCGGTTTGGTTTCCCTGATAGGGAAGTCATCAGGAGATTGACTGCCTTAGACATTGAGATTTATCGGACCGATGAAATGGGAACAATTGAATATCGGTCTTCTGAAAAGAAAGAAAAATGGGTGCTACATCTACCATTTTAAGTCGATTTTTAGTATAATATAAATAACAGTCAGGAGGCATGACAATGGCCGAATCCATCTATCTGTATTACTCGAATAATGAATTTCTTTTAAATCATAAAATTGAGGAAAAAATCGCTGAATTCAATGTCGACCCTTTTAATATCATCAAATACGATTTGCTCGAAAATTCAAGTGATGATATTTTGGAAGATTTGCAGACGGTTTCTTTTTTTGCAGAGAAGAAAGTCATCATTGTTAGAAACTTAATTGAAATCGAAAAAGAAGGCGAATCAGTTTTGAAGAATTGGAATGCCTATTTTGAAAAACCCAATCCTGATGTCATTTTGTTGATTGCATCCAATGAGATATTTCCTGAGGATTCTCCAATTGGATCCGCATTATTCAAATATGCATTTATTGAAAAAATCAAAGACATGGAAAAAACGGACTATCCTGATTTTGTCCGAAACATGTTTAAAAAATATCAGTATAACATCACAGAAGATGCTATTGAAGCATTATTAGAAAGAACCAATCTGGATTTCACCTTAATCAACCAAGAAGCAGAAAAACTTATGCTTTTTGCTTATGATTCCAAAGAAATCACAGAAAAAGCAGTTCTACTGCTTGTCAGTAGAAACTTAGAGGAAAACATCTTTGAACTGACTAATGCCCTTCTTGCTAAAAACCAGGCAAAGACCAT
>QKIB01000001.1 GCA_003249785.1 Acholeplasmatales bacterium | reverse complement strand
AAATCTTCAGCACGTTTGAAAGAAATGACAAAGACGGGAATCAAAAGTGAAATGATTTGAACGACTTTTTCCTTAAATGCGCTTTCCTTGAAGTCAACGCCTCTGGAAGCTTGTGCTTTCATGATTTTTTCTGTTTCACCCAAAAGGGTTGGAATATATCTTAAAGTCAAGGATAACATCATAGCGATGACATCCACTGGGACTTTGATCCATTTGAGTGGTTTGAGTAAGGATTCAATCCCATAGTTCAAATCGGTAGTCATCGTTGTAAAGGTTAAAAGAGATGTCATGATGATGACGTTAGTGATTCTCACAAAGATGAATCCGGCCCTTAACAAGCCTTCATCATAGACATATAGCGTGTAAAATGTTATAACTCCTAAATACTTCATCATCGCTTGAATGAAGAACACCATGAAGACCATAAAGAAGAAATAGAGAATCTTAGTTTTGACATATTTTTTTGACCAATTATAGAAAACGAGCCATAAGATGATTGCCAAAATACTTGATCCGGAAATATACATCAAAATAGGTTTGAAAACCAGCGTTCCTGTTTTAACGTAAAAGAGTTGAATGAAGAACGTGAAAGTCAAAAGAAAGACAATCGGACGAAGCCCATTTAAAACTTTTCGCATAGGAATACCTGATGAAGCTGTCAAAAGCATGATACCTACAAAGATTGAACCCATCGTAATGAGTGGAATGAGTTGTGTAGAAATAGGAATCAGGACTTAGGAGTTTGATTCTTGGATCGAGCTTATGAAGCCAAGAGTCACCAGGAATATACTGACCAATCGTGATATTATTCATGAGACACCTCCTTCAAGTAACTTAAAAGAGAGTCAAAATCGTATTTTGGCTGGTATGGAACACCTACTGTTTTTTCTAAATGTTTCAAAATCTTGAGTGGAGTTGGTAAATCCAAATGGAACTGTTCGAATTCAGGATGTTCGAACAAATCTTCTTTCTTTCCATCAAAAACAAGGTGTCCTTCCTTAAGAACAATCACGCGTTTTGCATATTCAGAAACCAGATCCATATCATGTGAAATGAGAATAATGGTTTTGCCTTCGGTTTCATGAAGAGATTTGAAAATGGTCATAAGATCTCTTCTGCCTTTTGGATCAAGGCCTCTGGTGGGTTCATCAAGCACCAACACTTCAGGTTCCATGGCTAAAATACCGGCAACCGCGACTCTACGCATTTGTCCACCGCTGATTCTAAATGGTGATTGCTCATATAAAGATTCATCAATCCCAACGATTTGAGCTGCTTTTCTTGCCATGCTTTCGGCATTAGCTTCAGTTGATTTAAAGTTTTTGGGACCAAACATAATATCTTTGAGAATGGTTTCTTCGAACAATTGATATTCAGGAAACTGAAAAACAAGACCTACTTTCTGTCTTAAGTAGTTGATCTTTTCTTTCTTTTTAGGAGGAAGTTCTTGTCCAAAAACAACCACTTTCCCGCTATTGGGTAATAACAATGCATTCATATGTTGGACTAAGGTTGATTTTCCTGATCCTGTTTGCCCGACGATTGCAATGAACTCACCTTTGCCTTCAAGCGTTAAATCGATATGTTGAATGGCATCATAGTTGACTTTTAAGCCTTTGTAGGCGTAGCTTACATCTTTGAACTGTATGCCCATAGCGCCTCCAATATCTTCTCTTCGACTTGATTGTCTTTAGATGCTTCGTTGTATAGACTGATTTCAAATGGTAATTCTAAATGCGATGACTTCAAAAGATCTTCTTGTTGGAAAACTTCCTTTGGTGTACCTTCTAAAATCAAAGAGCCTTCTTTCAAAACGACCAAATAATCGCTTTGCGCAGCAAAAGCAAGATCATGTGTAATCGTTATAATGGTTTTATTCAACTCTTTATTTAAAATCTTGATGAGATCAATAATTTCTTGAGTTCCCTCAGGGTCAAGCATCGATGTTGCTTCGTCTAGGATCATGATATCTTGTTCCATAGCCAGAGCACCAGCAATAGCAACTCTTTGTTTCTGTCCACCGGATAGTTGATGAGGTTCTTTATCTAAGAATTCTTCCATGCCGACCAAATTGGCATAATGATGGATCTTTTCAACCATTTCATCATGAGGAATGCATTGATTTTCTAATCCGAATGCA
>QKIB01000072.1 GCA_003249785.1 Acholeplasmatales bacterium | reverse complement strand
ACCTGGTCTGCTATGTGTTTCGCATGCGTTCTGCATGTGTTGATTTTTGATGGATTTAAATTAAGTTTAGACATGGTTTTCCTCCTCGCTTAAAACATTGAATACTGGGATGCCAATCGATGCTTTCATTTCTTTTAGGAATGTTTCGATTGGATAATGTCTACCATCCGAACTCCATGGATTGATGGTCACACAGACGAGTGGACATGGGTGGACAACTGATAAATCAATGTTTAGTTTGTGCAATGCATCGTATTCATTGGACTTAATCAATAACTTTGTTGCATCATCACACACCAAGGTGAAATCACTCATCATATGTTCGATGAAAAAGTGAATGACTCTGGTGTGATAGCACCTTTGATATACATGAGATCGATCTTATCGTTGATATTCGATACGATATGTTTGATCGTTTCTAATTTTTTATTCTTCTCACCAAACCTATGAAAAGTGGTTTGGATGATTAAGGAATCTGATGGTGTGTGTTCAATCCGATAAGATTTGTGTAGATTGAAAGCATCCACAATCACTTTAGTTTCTTTAATTGTTTCTTGCATGAAGGGTGAAACCACAGCACCAGTTGCAAGCACAATGCCATCGATTTGATCAATGTTGGCAAAGGTCATTCGGTTGAATGCGCCATCAACAAAAATCTTATCTGTATAGAGTTTCATCTTCATCAAGACTTGATTCATTTCTTTATTGGTTGTTGGTCCTGCAACCACCATATGACCATCGGATAAGACTTCGACAATCTGGATTCTGCCTAATGCAGTATGAAAATCAGTCTTGTCTAAGACCTGAAATCTAACAAACGAAGCTTCTAAGCATCCGCTTGCAGTAGCAACCACCATACCACGTTTGACTTTGATCTTTGGCTTTGGTAGGAAATTCACCTGGTCCAAAGATTCACCATCAAGTCCAATGGATGTGATGCCAATCTTTAAATATTCATAAAGTGCGATCATATGATTGAGTGTTGTGGTTTTTCCACTGTTTTTCGCAAGACCGATCACACCGACAACATTTAAGTCATCAATAAGTTTTTTCACGGTTAATTCTTTCTTTTCGTTTCAAATGTTCGGGTTCCATGGAAACATGTTTACCTTCAAGGAGTCCACTGATGCCATCTAATACATGCTCCTGATCTTTATGATTGGATACATAGTTCTCAGGTTCACTATAGGTTGTAATCACACCTTCGAAATTGCGAAGAACAATCTTTCCTGGGGCTTGCGAAATGACATAGTTAGGCATCACAGGAATCTTTCCTCCTCCGCCTGGAGCATCAATCACATAGGTTGGAACTGCAAAGCCACTAATATGTCCTCTGAGTCCTTCAATGATTTCAATTCCTTTAGATACCGGTGTTCTGAAATGTTCAATACCAACTGATAAATCACATTGATAAAGATAATAGGGTCTAACTCTGATTGAAATCAGTCCTTTGACGAGTTGTCTCATCGTATAAACTGAATCATTGATCCCTCTTAAGAGAACACTTTGGTTCCCAACAGGGATCCCTGCATCAGCAAGTAAATCAATGGCATGCTTACTTTCAGGCGTCAGTTCATTGGGATGATTGAAATGAACATTCACCCAAATCGGATGATACTTCTTGAGCATGTTCACGAGCTTTTCTGTCACACGTTGTGGCATCACAACAGGTGTTCTTGTTCCAAAACGAATCACTTGGACATGATCAATTTGTCTCAGTTTCTTAAGAATGTATTCAATCCGATCATCACTG
>QKIB01000035.1 GCA_003249785.1 Acholeplasmatales bacterium | reverse complement strand
TACGGATAATGCGAATGAAATTGTCGCACAGCTGCATACGCTCTATCATAGAGCAAGACAGCAAGAAATTACCTCCGAGATCATTGACGTCGTCAATGGCTCGAATGTGTAGAAGGAGAAACAGATGAAAGGAAAAATTACACAGATCATCGGACCCGTCGTTGACGTTTACTTCGATGGTGAACTTCCTGCCATATATGATGCGCTACGTGTTCTAAAAGAAGATGGTAAAACTGTCACTTTGGAAGTCGCACTTCACTTAGGTGACCAAGTTGTCCGTACGATTGCCTTAGAACCAACGGAAGGCTTAAAGCGTGATCTACCTGTAGAAGCAACCCATAGTTCTATTCAGGTTCCTGTCGGTAAGAAGATCCTTGGACGTATCTTTAACGTTTTAGGAGATCCAATTGATGGCAAGGAATCCTTAGATAAAGAACCTCATATGAGTATTCATAGAGAAGCCCCTCAATTTCATGATCTATCCAGTGAAGTCGAAATCCTTGAAACCGGAATCAAAGTCATTGACTTACTTGCACCTTACATCAAGGGTGGTAAGATCGGTCTATTCGGTGGTGCCGGTGTCGGTAAAACCGTTTTGATTCAGGAACTCATTCATAACATTGCTCAAGAAAGAGCAGGGATTTCTGTATTTGCCGGTGTTGGTGAAAGAACCAGAGAAGGCTATGAACTTTTCAGTGAGATGACTGAATCCGGGGTTGTCAACAAAACAGCACTCGTGTTTGGTCAGATGAATGAGCCACCCGGAGCAAGAATGCGCGTTGCTTTGACCGGATTAACCATGGCAGAACATTTTAGAGATGAAGAAAAGCAAGACGTGCTTTTGTTCATTGATAATATCTTTAGATTCATTCAGGCAGGTTCTGAAGTCTCCGCACTGTTAGGACGTATGCCATCCGCCGTTGGTTATCAACCAACTTTAGCGACTGAAATGGGTCGTTTACAAGAACGTATTACATCAACTAAGAATGGATCGATTACTTCCATTCAAGCAGTTTACGTTCCAGCTGATGACTATACCGATCCAGCGCCAGCAACAACGTTCTCGCATTTGGATGCGACAACGAACTTAAGTAGAAAATTAACTGAAATTGGGATTTATCCAGCCGTGGATCCACTGGCATCAACCTCTAGAGCTCTTTCTCCACAAATCGTAGGTAAAGAACACTATGAAGTTGCTAGAAACGTTCAGAAGATGATTCAGCGTTATCATGAACTCTTGGATATCATTGCCATCCTAGGTATGGATGAACTCACTGATGAAGATAAACTCATCGTGCATAGAGCAAGACGTTTACAAATCTTCTTATCACAAAATACCCACGTTGCCGAACAGTTCACTGGTGTTCCAGGATCATTTGTACCGCTTAAAGAAACCGTTCGTGGCTTCAAGGAAATCATTGAAGGTAAACATGATGATCTCCCTGAAGATGCATTCATGATGGTTGGTACCATCGATGATGCCATTAAGAAGGCGAAGACATTATGATTTATAACGTTCTCACGCAGCAAGGCAATGCCTTCACGGATGAAATCGACTATGTTGTCGTTAGAAATGAAGATGGCGAACTTGCCATCTTAAATAATCACACACCAATCATTCTTCAGATTAGAGAAGGTTATGTGAAGTTTGTGAGTAAAGAAGATAAGTATCTCGTGATTGAACAAGGTGTCCTTGAATTCAAGGATAACGAACTCAACATCTTAGCCCTTGAGGCACAGATAGGAGATACCTTAGAAACGGCAAAATCAACCTTTGATCGCGCAAAAAGAGAAAAATTAGAAATTACGAAAAAAGAAAATATCGATTATTCTAAGCAAGAACGTGAACTCAGAGAAAATATCATCAAAGGCAAGGCAGGACATTTATAGGAGGTATCACAATGGACGAAGTGGTCTATTTTGTATCCTTGATTGTGTTTTTCGCAGTCAGCCTAAGAATTTTAAGAGCAGTGCATATTGAAGGAAAATTCGAGAAGATGAAAATATGGGAAATCAAAGCCGCTTATTTTCTTCTATCCCTTATTTTTGCCCATATGCTTGCTGAAATCATGGTTCAACTCTCCCATTTGATCACAAACAATTTGGGACAATAATCAGCATAGGGCACACCCTATGCTTTTTAATAGGATAATTATGAAAAAACTACTCGCATCACTAATAATCATATCAATCACTATCTTCATCTCTGGCTGTGAACAAGTTGATGTTGAAGCACTCTTTGCAGCCACATCACAAACCATTGAAGATGCTATACCGAAGACAATCAATCATGATTTTGATTTGCCTTCTTTTAGTGATGTCGATGTAGCATATCAGTTAGGTGATGTGACTTACACAAATGAATTCTTATACGTTTCGCCTTTCTATGATCAAACCATGCAATTTCATTACACCTTAACTAGAGGAAGAACTTCTCAAGATTATGCCATAGATGTCACATTGTTATCAGCTGATTCCGGATCTAATCAAAACAAGATTTTCTTAACTTTACCAGAATCAGTTAATAATGTCACTAAAGATGAGTATATGCAAGCGAGCGTGCTTGCTACAACCAATCGAAACGGCATAAACATCACGGACACAGAAACGAATTTTGCTGGCATCAAAGGTAGGGGTAATTCGACATGGTATTCATATCCAAAAAAACCATACAAACTTCAGTTTGATGAAAATACATCACTATTCGGAATGAAGAAAGCAAAAGAGTATGTGCTCTTAGCAGAATATGCCGATAAGTCACTGATGAGAAATACCATTGTTCAAAAAATGGCATCTTTAACCGAATATCTACCCTATAGTCTAGAAACCCGTTATGTTGAACTCTATATCAACACGGTTTATATGGGTCTTTATGTTTTAACTGAACAAGTTGAGTTCCAAAAAAACAGACTCAATGTTGAATCGATTGCAGGTATAGCAAACACAGGATATTTACTTGAGCTTGATATGAGATTCTATGATCAGAATATTACACCGGGATGGGATTGGGTCGTTGTCTCTGATGTTCCTTATGAAATTAAAGAACCTAAAACCGATGATCCTTTGTATTCTACAGCCAATCCTAATTATCTTCAAGATTTTCTCCAGCAAGTTGATCATGCGCTTGTTACACAATCTGGTTATGAGAACTTGATGGATGTTGATGCATGGATTGATTACTTTATGATTCAAGAACTTGTCAAGAATGTTGATGTTGGTTTCGGTAGTGTCTTTCTTTATAAAGAACAAAATGGTGTATTGAAACCAGGACCTTTATGGGATTTTGATTTCGCGATTGGAAATGCGGATTATATCGATTATGGACCAACCGGTTTTTACGGCATGAAAGCATACAAGAACAGAATGTTCATGCTCATGATGAACATCCCAGAAATCAGACATCGATTCAGTGAACGATTTAGTACCTATTATACCAATGAAATGCCTAAGATACTCAGCATGATTGGTACGTTGTCGTTGTCCATTGAAGACATGGCAGCAACCAATTTTGAAAAATGGGATACCCTAGACTTCTATGTATGGCCAAACCCAAGTGAAGTTGTAAATGCACATACATTCTTAGACCAAGTTGTGTATGTGACAAGTTATTTGAATTTACGGTCAATTTGGATGAACCAAACGATGCAAGAGAGTGATTACGTTAACGGTATTTTTGATTAATCAGCATAAAGCCACCGAGTGTGGCTTTTTTTATAATTTGTTGATATAATTAAAATATAAGTGACAATGGGGGAACCTATGACAAAAACTCAAAAAGCAATGTACATTACAATTTTAAGTCTTTTATTTATAGTTGTGCTTTTTACGTTCTGGAGTTGTACGCTTTCTGTTAATAATGATTTAAGAAATGAGACTTTTATCATCAATGGGTTTAACTATGATGACGCATCTGAAGAGGTTGTCACATCCATTTATGAAGGGACTTATTCGGATTATGTGATTATACAGAGTACAACTGAACTTGATGATTGGATTTCAGTAAGTGAGATTTATGCGTTTGATTCAAGTATTACTCAAGGACTTCAATCTTATGATGAATCATTTTTTAATGATAATATTCTATTGATTGCCATTGTTGTTGATCGAGCTTATTCACGTGATTTTTATATTCACAAACAACTCTTTATCGATCACCATTTAAGTTTGGAAATCGGTTATTATGTTCCATGGTATGCTTTTGGTGACAGTTATCCAGAATTAAGAGGCATCGTAATTGAATTTCCAAAAACCGAAGCAGATTTGATCAGCGTTGATATATCTTACGTGAGCAGATTTCAGTTAATCAAGTAATTTCTCATTGGTAATTATTCGCGAAACCCATCCGTGGGTTTTTTATTTTCTCAAGATTTTTATAAAAAATATTCATAAGATTTTCTTAAGTAGAAACTTTCTTAAGAAGAAGCGTGTTATAATACACATGGGGAGGGATTCTCGATGAGCCTTGCAATTGCGTAGAAATTGGAGGTACATGATGGACTATCTAATTCAATTTCAGATGAATATTTACACATTGCTTATGCTTGGAATCCTTTTTTGGATGATAAGAACAAAATCATGGATTGAAAGTTTTGGAAAAAGACTAATTGAAAATGTGATCATTCTTACAGCGGTTGCATTGATAATTGATCCACTGTCATGGATTGTTGACGAGCAAATGTTCTTTGGATCTTATTTTCTTGGTTATTTATTCAATCTATCCTTAATTGCCCTCGCGCCACACATTGGTGGCATGATGCTTTCTTATGTGGATTACTACATCTTCAAAGACAAAAATCGAATTAAACAGCGTTTATATTATATGCATTTTGTGATCATTACTATGGTTTTGCTCATCATCAATATCTTTGTACCAATCTATTTCTCAATTAGCATGGACACCCATACTTATGCAGCGGGTAATTATCTATGGATTCATAATGTATTGATTGCAACGATGTATCTCTATATGTTGGTTTTCGTAACAAAGAATCGAAAGAAGACACTGGGTTATATTATGAATATCTTTATGATCTTCTTTATCCTACCGATTATTGGTATGGTTGTTCAAATAATCAATACCCATCTCAATTTTGCTTGGACATCGATTGGATTAGGCGTTTTAGTCACTTATGTATTTCTTGAATCTTCATCAGGAGAAAAAGATTATTTGACTAGACTGTTCAGTAGGCAAAGTTATGAACGATATGTTCTTCATCTTATAGAAAATAAACGATCATTTTCAATCGCATTAATCGATTTGGATAATTTTAAGACCATCAACGATCAATATGGCCATCTGAAAGGTGATCAGGTTCTCGTCAAATTTGGTAATGTCCTGAAAAAAGTGTTCTACCCAAATAAGCTTGTTTCAAGGTTAGCTGGAGATGAATTCATTGTGGTGATTGAAAATGACCAGTCTTATGAATCCGTCAGAACAGAGATTGAAATGTATCTTTCAAAATCTGAGGATTCAAAATGTCAAAGTCTAGAATACAGTATGG
>QKIB01000029.1 GCA_003249785.1 Acholeplasmatales bacterium | reverse complement strand
GCTGGAATCATCCAACCATTTGTTGATGTGAAAGACCTAACAGATGACCAAATCAACAGAGTCATGAATGTCAACTTTTTTGGAACCTTGAATATGATTAAAGCATTCTTACCTGTTCTATTGGAACGTCCAGAAGCACATATTCTAAACGTTTCTTCAATGGGCGGATTCTTCCCGTTTCCAGGACAGTCCATTTATGGTGCATCAAAAGCAGCTGTTAAACTTCTTACTGAAGGCTTATATGCAGAATTGTTGAAAACCAATGTAGGCGTCACAGTCGTTTTCCCAGGTGCAATTGCAACCGATATCACGAAGAATTCAGGTGTCGAAATGGCTACTTCTCAACCTGAAGGCGAAAAGCCAAAGATGAAGATGACATCTCCACAAGATTGTGCTGAAATGATTGTTAAAGGCATGGAAAAGAATAAACTTCAAGTTTATGCTGGCAGCGATTCCAAGATGATGAAGTTCATGTACAGAATGAGCCCAAGACGTGCAATCAAGTTCATCGTCAAGATGATGTCAAAGATGTAAATAGAAAAATAAAAAAATAAGACCGGAATTTTCGGTCTTTTTTTTAGGTTTGATGGATGAATTCGACTATCTTTTTGATATGCTTCCGATCCACATAATGTGTTGGATCAGTAAAGCCTTTGAGAATTTGTTCTTCTTCATACGTCTTGTTTTTCTTTTTCTCCAAGATTTTTCGAAAGATATTGATCAAGAACTTCATGAACCCAGTAACCTTTGAGAAATCAACACCTCCAGGAAGATAGAAAAAATGATGGAAGGATAATTCATCATGATGAAAATTATACATCTTGATGTCTTCGATTTCTTTTTCAATTCCTGGATTGCCGGCACATGAAAAAATCACAATGGGTTTATCTCTAAACATTTTGAGAACTTTCTGGATTTTGTCCATCTTATTCATGTAGACACCTGAACCAAAGATGATCTGATCATAATTAGCGATTTCTTTTTTCTTGAATTTTGAAAAATCTCTCAATTCAAAATTCAAATCCTCAGCAAGCCACTTAGCATATTGTCTGGTGTTACCATATCTACTTTTAAAAAGTATAATCCCCTTCATGCTTCCATCCCTTATTTTTTCAACTTCTTGTGAATCTGATCGCTTGCGAGTTTCCCAGTCAAGATACTGATGGGTAACCCAGCAGGGCTATAGGACCATTGTCCTGCTTGATAGACGTTCGGTAATTTTGTCAAGACAGATTTTGCAACCTGTGCCGTCTTATGGACGACAGGCATTTTTGGATTGGTAAATGCCCATCCAGTAATCGCTCCGTCTTTATTGCCTGTTCTTTTTTCTAAAGTGAGTGGTGTATAACTGAAGACATCAATGATCTTTTCCTTAAAGCCTTTGTATTTGGATTTTTCCAAAACATCCAGAATCATGTCTTCGGTTAATTTCTTGTATTCAGCATACCAACCCATTTCCTCAACAGCTTTGACAAAGTCATAATCCATCAAAGTCGAGATGATAAGACCCGTTTGCCCTTTTGGTGCAAGTGCTTCATTTCTAAGTGCAGGAATAGAGATCTCATAAGTTGTTTGTTCTAGATAAGTTTTTACCCACTGAATCATTTCATCTTTTTCTTTGCGCTCTAAAACGGCCTTAAGAAGCGAAAACGAGTGATAGAGTCCCTTGGTACTTGGCGTATAGAAGAAATGTTCTGAGCATACGTTCTTGAAAAATGATGGATCTAGATCAACGGTTGCATAGACAGCTTGAATGGAGTCTCCACCTCGATATGCGTTAATCTCTGACTGATAAGCTTTTGCTTGAGATTTGATAGTTTCATCCTTGATCTGTTCAAGATCAGACATTTGATATAGTCTGTTTAAATCAGATGCCCACAATAACTTTTGATATCCATAAGTCGTTCCATTTTGATCAGTCACTGTTTGTTTTTCGGGATCCACTTTTGTAATCTCCGTATTCAATGAAACATGTCCACCTTGTTCCTGATAGTAATCTTCAAGCGTATGAATCAGCATACCTGTTCCTTCAGATGGATATCTGTAATCCAGATATAAACTGAAATAACTGAGTGCAAAAAAGGTAGGTGTTTCTTTGAAAAAGTGTTGTGCTATAATATCATTCAATGCTTGATTATTTGTTAGACCCGATAGATATTTTTCAATCGGTGTATTGAGCTTATTGATCTTACCCACCGTAAATATGAATTTAAATAACCATGGAAACACTTCAAAAAAGACGTACTTCTTGTTTTTTTTCATATCGACAAACAGAGGATTGTCGATGCCATAAAGAACATCCATATACTTCATGATTTTCTTGATTCTCTTAATAATCACTTCGATATCTTTTTCATTCTGAGGGAAATACTTGATGAGCATGTGTTTATAATCTTCAAGGTCAGCCTTACTTTCAACACGAATGATATCCTCACCTATGCCTAAGGAGACAATACTTCTTTTCATCGGCAAATCAATGCCAAGTTGTTTGAGCATGGGTATGACAATACCGGAACTTTCGATGGATCTGATGCCCCCATCAAATCTAAATCCTTTATAATCAAATGAGCTGACAAGACCACCAAGTTCATCGCTTTTTTCACATAATAAGACTTCATGTCCTTCTTTTGCCAGATAGGTTGCTGCTGTCAAACCAGCAATGCCACCACCGACAACAATGACGTCATAGTTCATTATTTGATCACCTCATTTAGTCCAACCATCTGCAAGGTTAAATCCCAAACAGGCTTTTGCATTTCCGGTTTGTTCGCATGTCTTGCTGGCGTTTCCAGAATAGTTAAATTAAAGAACTTTCCAGAGACTTCATCAAGTTCTTCTGATGTCGCTAAATAATGCATCGCATCACCTGAAATAGATGGGTCTTTTAGGAAATGCCAAGTCACATGATGCAAATACCAACGATACAGCCATCCGTTGTTGTTCCCTATATTGGTTTTCACTGCACCTGGATGCATTGCGTTGATCGTTACACCAGTGCCCTTAAGTCTTTCAGCAAGTTCTCTGACGACGTATAACTGTGCAGATTTCGATGCACCATAACTTCTAAGTCCCGTATAGATTCTTCTCTTCCAATTGGGATCTTTAACCTTCACATTGGCAAACCGATGCCCTTCTGAATTCACTTGAATGATTCTTGAAGGTGCACTTTCTTTTATACGATCTAAAAGAAGCATGGTAAAAAGGAAGGAAGCTAGATGGTTCACACAAAATACCATTTCAACACCTTCTTTATTGAAAGTCTTCTTTGTTGAATAGATACCTGCGCTATTTACTAATATATCAATCTTAGGATATGCATCTAAGATGTGTGCATCAGCTTTTCTGACGCTATCCAAGTCACTGAAATCAGCAATCACAATGTCAACCTTGACTTGATACTTCTGCTCAATTTCATTCTTGATAGGTAAGGCTTTATCATGGTTTCTTACAACCATGACAATGTTCGCACCAAAAGATGCGAACCTTTCAATCGTGACCAATCCAACGCCAGATGATGATCCGGAAACCACACAGGTTTTTCCAATCATGGATGCTGTACTCTTTTTTTGTTCAGCTCTGCCATTTTTGATGAACATCAGTTCTTCAGGCCATTTGAATTTCATAAAAATCTCCTATCCGAAGAAGGTTCTCATGAACCATCTATAGATGCCTCTCCAAATGGGGACACCATCATAGATATCACCCCAGAGGTCATAATAGTCTCTTTGCTCAATGATTTTTTCATCTTCATTCAAGGTCAATCTCGAACTGCCAAAGATTGGCTTTTTAGGAAAAAACCGGAATGACATCGTCATTTTCCATTCCATGAAGACCACATGATCATCTCTTGTGATGTTCTTGATATCCATTTCAAGACTTTTGCATCGTTTGGTCAAACGATTGCACATGGCTTTGAATTTATCGATGCCTTCAATCTTTTGAATCGAATCTTGAAAAATGATATCATCTGCATAAAACGGAAAAATATGAGACCAATCTGGTTTCCCATTGGGGTTATATGTCTTAGACCACTCTGAAAGAAGGGTTGGGACATCTAATTTGATTTTAGGTTTTTTAACAATTGATAAATCTGTTTGTTTTTGTACCATACGCACCATCCATGATACCTACTAATTCCCTTTTTTATTTATTATATCATGTGAAAAAAATATTCATATTATTTTGATTTTCTGTGTAATGTAATAATAACGTGTTGCAATAACAAAAAAATAGTCATGAATAGGTTTGTATGACATGCTTTATTATTGGAATGTTATGTGTTGATATGGATACCTGTCTTTATAGCACCATTTAAACTGAACTTAATCCATCTAGCTCCTGGTGTAAAGCCTTCTCTTCCATAGACATAATGGCCACTAACACGTCCATATGCAAGTAACAGGCCTGAATCATCATATGAAAAATCATTATAGTGATCATGACCAAAAAATATACCTTTGGTATGCCCAAGTGATTGAACACATGTGATGAAACCTGAATCTATTGGCGGCGTGGATGGATGTTCTTCATAAACTCCCAATACATCATCTTTTTTAAAATTTCTTACTTCATATGGTGGTATATGCATGAAAATGATGCTTGGTATATTAGGATATCGACTCACGAGGCGCTCATACCATGATATTTGCACCTTATGAATCGTCCCATAACCCCAAACACTTTTTCCGTCAATATCATACATATCATCAACGTGTGAATCCATGAAAATGATTAACCATTTGATTTTTTCTTGATGATAAACTTCGATCCAATAGTTTGAATACCCTAAGTGTTTAGGTCCTTGTTCAAACATGACGTATGTCATTGGAGATATCGCTTGAACTAACGTTTCATATACTCCACCTTCAGTATCGTGATTACCAAAAACGAATCCATATGGAACCTTGTCATCATCCATCCACTCACCTAATTGTTGATAAAGAAAAGCCCCATTCTGATGCATGATTTGATCACCGGTTAAAACAATAAAATCAGGTTTGATTCGTTCGTTCATTTTCTTAATCAGTTTCTTTGTTTGTTGATCTTTTTCATTGTGCATCAAATGTAAATCTGTAAATTGACAAATGGTAAATTCATGATTGTCTTTAAAATTGAGATGAAGAGATTGACGTTTCTGAATGATCTCAAGGATTTGTTCGATATCCTGCGCAACATGGTCAAAATGTTGAGAAACAGATATTCTATCATTTGTATTCCATGTCATGAAAACACTCATGATGTGTGCTTTTTTTGCGGCTATTGCATCTGAGAGTTGATCACCAATCATGATGGCTTCGTAAGATTTAGCTTGACTATTTGATAAAATACGCAGAAGACTTTCTGGATGAGGTTTAGACTCTTCTACATCTTCAAAACATACAATATCGTTAAAGTAATTCAAAATACCTAAATATTCTAATTCACATAGCGCTATATCTTTTAGTTCAGAGGTCGCGATAGCCAAATACATTCCTTGTTTTTTAAGCTTTTCAAGCATCATTTGAACATGTGGATAGAGTGAAAGTTGATTCAATTGTTTCTTGTGAATCTGTTTAATATAATCCAGATGGATAGCATCGACATATCCATATAATTGCTCGATGACTTGAACATAAGATTGTGATCTGATCTGATCAAGATCAAGTGAATTAAAACTGATTATAAGGGGATATGCTCTAATGAGTTCATGATAGATACTTTCAATCATCGAGTTACTATCAATCAATGTTCCATCCATATCAAAAATAACTGTCTTTATCATAAGATACCTTTCATGCTGCTCTATATATTGATAGAGTAAAAAGAGTGATACTGAGGTAGCATCACTCTTTTCACTTCTTAGAGGGGAAAATCTTAAGGTGCTACGGGTTCAATAACGTTCAGTGTTCGTTCGTGTACAGTTTCATTACCATAATAATCCGTAACTGTGTAAGTTAGTGTATACGTTCCAACGGTTGAAGTATCGACCACATAGACCTTATTGATGTCATCGTATGTAACCAATCCTGATGTAGTTGAGGTTACAACAACTGTAGGTACTTTTGCAAAATCGCCATACTTGATACCAGTGAGAGGATTAAATGCTGCATCCTTTTCAACGGTTGCTTCAGTTGTATAGATACGTGGTGCTTGATCATCTTTTGCATAGCCAATCATTTCAATTGAAACGTCATCAAAATAAACTTTAGTTGCTGCACTGCGTTCAGGTTTATCAGCTTCAATGAGGCCTAGGAAGAACCCAATCTTAGCATCTGCAGTACTGAGTTTTCCATTGTGTAAAATCAGTTCATATGTTACCCAATCTGTTGTGAGTTCAATCTGATGCAAAGTATAATTTGCATAATTTTCAGATGGATTTTCCATGATGACTCGAATATCTCTTGCAGTATCAGCTTTAGCTTTAAATGTTAGAACATAAGTAGCTCCTGCTTCTGATTTGAAGGCATTTCTTTGGAAGAACTGAATACTATGAGGAACAGTACCAACATAAGTAATATTAATTTCTAAATGTCCATCAACAAACTGATGAGGATCCCATGTTCCAGTACCAGTACCAGCCTTAAGTGTCCAACCGTTATTGCTGTCTTGGTTGGTGATTGGTGATTGAAGTTCAAAGTCACCATCCACAAATTCAATTCTTGAAGCAATCACGCTAGCTGCTTCTAAAACAGTTACCACACGATTGAGTGTCAATACGTTTCCAGAAGCATCTTCAAGAGTATAGGTTAATGTATAATCGCCAGGTGTGTTCACATCAACTGTACCAGAAACCATAACGTCAGCTTCAGTTAAAGCCTTATCAACATGATCATAAACTCTAATGCCCAACATTGGATCGAATGTGTTTGCTTGTTTCCAATAAATATCATCTGCTCCCCAAATTTGAGGTGCTTCTGTATCTACTGATTTTTCAAGAATACGCGTTACATTGATATCATCTAGGTAAACAGTAGTTGGTACAGATAAATCATGAACATTTCCCAAATAGAATCCAAACTTAACGTTAGAAACTGTCGCCGTTGTATGTTCATATTCATAGGTATATGTTGCCCATTCAGTCGTTAAATTAAAGTAAGCTGAGAATCCTGAACCGGAAGTTTCAAAATTGACTTGCATAGGTCTTGCTACATCTGCTCTTGCTCTGAAGGTGATTTGATAAATATGGCCTTCAGTAAGCGTTCTATTTTGCATGTAGAATTGAGTACCATAGAACATGTTCCATGTGTCAAAGACATCAATTGTGACAACACCATCTTTAATTTCAGTTGTGAATTGGCCACTACCATGCCATCCCCAACCGGTTGTTGCTGGTTGAGCTAATGGTGTAAGTTGTTCAATTTCAAAATCACTATTAACTAAAACAAATGAATTTGGTAATTCTCCACCTGCTTCAGTAACAATAATGGTAACTTGTTTTTCTGTTACATTACCTTGACGATCAGTCAATGAATAAATCAATGTATAATCGCCAGGAACAGCTGTATCCACAGTTCCATAGACAACGATGTCATCTGGTGTAAGTGATTTGTCATAACAATGGTTCAAATGGAATATCTTTTGGTACTTGTTGATCTTCAACACCAAACATCATTGGTGCTTCGGTATCCTTAATATATCCAACAAGTTCAATCGATACATTGTCTAAATACAATGTTGTTGCAGGAGAATCTGCTTCAACCAAACCTGCAAAGAATGCAAATTTACCATTTGCAAATCCTGCATCTGGAACATAAATGACGGATTCATAAGATGCCCAATCCGTAGTGATATCTACGACTTCATACCATTTGACATTTGTTCCTGCTTCAAGTGATAGACGAATCGATCTAGCGATATCAACTTTCGCATCATAAGTAACTCGATAAATAGCTTGTGTTTCAATAATACGGTTTTGTTGATAGAATTGTGTGCCATAAGGAACGGTTCCAACATTTGTAATGACTTGAGTCATGATACCATTTTGAATGGCAACAGTAAATGTACCCGTACCATGCCATCCCCAACCCGTTTCAGCAGGTTGTGGTATTGGATCAAGTTGATCTGTTGACATGTCACCATTTAAAACAAAGAATGTGGATTCGGGCATATCAACAGCTGCTTTTACTTCAATGCTTCGTGTGTAAGTTGCTGTGTGTCCAGTGGCATCTGTGATTTCATAAGTTAGACTATATGTGCCAACAGTAGCGGTATCCACAGTTCCAGTAATAACGATATCATCGACGGTCAAATCTTTATCGACAGCATCAAACACTGTAACATTTGCTAAAGGATTAAAACTGAAATCTTGAACAACAACGATATCATCGAGACCACGAAGTACAGGTGCATCATTATCAACGATTGCTTCAATGGTTTCAACAGTAATGTTGTCTAAATAAACTGTCGTTGGTACAGATGTTGATCCGACCAATCCCATAAAGAAAGCAAATTTACCATTTGTATATCCAGGTAGGATATGTTGGAATTCAATAACATACGTTTCCCAATCTGTTGTGATATCAATGATCGTATCAAAACGTCTTGAAGTGCCTTCTTCAAGTGCCATTTGGATTGGACGTGCGATATCAGCGCGAGCATCAAAAGTGACACGATAGATATGGCCTTGAACAATGACTCTATTTTGTAAATAGAATTGAACACCATAAGGTACAGTTCCTAATTCTTGGATATCAATCTTCGCAACACCATCTTTAATTTGTGCAGTGAAGACACCAGTTCCGTGCCATCCCCAACCTGTTTCAGCAGGCTGTGGCATTGGTGAAAGTTGTGTTTCTGAGAAATCACCGTTTTCAACAAGCCATGTTGATGGTACCAAACCTTCAAGTACTGTCAATGTTCTCGTTTCAACGACTTCATTTCCTGACGCATCGGTCAATGTATAAGTTAAGATGTATTCACCAGCTGTATTAACATCATATGTACCAGTAATCACGATATCTTGAGGTGTCAAGCTAATGTCTTGATTATCTGAGACTGTTACTCCAGTCAGCGGATCAAAAGTATCACCAACAGAAATGGTAACATCTGTAGCGCCTGTAGTCTTCTGAGACTTCAACTTCATCGAATCTGATGTTATCCAGATAAATCGTGGTGATTGCATTAGCATCTTCAAGTCGACCAGTCATTGTTCCACCAGCAAAAATGAGCTTGCCGTTGGTAATTGAATCCATGGTAACAAAGAACTCATATTCATAGGTTACCCACTCACTTGTCAACATAACATTTTCTTCTAGGTAAGGGACATATGCTGCATTCTCAATTTTGACAACCATACCACGTGGTGTATCGGCTTTTGCATCAAAAATAATCTTATAATTCTTACCTTGAGTAATCTTTAAATTAGGTTGGTTGAACTGATTACTCCACCATTGGCTACCTACAGCAGCAATGTCATATTGCAATACGCCATCCACAATAGTGACAGTGCTTTCTCCGCCTTCACCTGCCCAATGTGTCCATGAACCATCGAGTGGTTCACTAAAATCACCATTGACGACATAAAGGTCTGTTGATGGTTTTTCCCGAACAACAATCTGACGTGATAATTGCGTCACATTTCCAGCTGCATCAGTAATCGTATAAGTTATGGTATACGTACCGATGACATTAATATCGAAATCACCTGTCACAACAATACTAGTTGTTATGGTTCCATCAATATCATCGATGGCTGTGATTCCCTGCATCAAATTAAATGAAGTATCTCCTAAATCAACAACAAAATCTGTTACTCCAAATAATAGAGGTGCAGTGGTATCTTCGACGGGTATGATTGGTTCTTCTTTTTTACAACCAATGAGACTAAACCCTATCGCGAGAATACCTAAAACGATAAACAGTTTCTTCATCTTTCATTTTCCTCCATTTTATATTTTTCTCTATATCAATTTTCTCTTACGAATAATTAAAAATGCTGCGCCTGCCATCACAAGAATTGAACTTGTCGAAATACCAATGACCCATCCCAATGATAATCCAAATATGATAGACTGACCAGAATGATCAAGAATGGTAAATTCAACGATATCTGTCGCTATATTGATGGTGGATCCATTTGGAAGTGTTGATTCGAATAGAGCCATCATAGTGACTGTACCCGGATTGACAAATGATGATATTTCACCTTTATCATCAAAGACAACTTGTGTATCTCCATCATCGATGATGACAAATTCGGGATTGTATGGATATGCGAATCCTGTCATGGTTTGAAGTTCTGCTACAAACTTTGTGCCTACAGCATCACGAGCATCCACTTCTTTTGCATAAGGCTGCATAACCAACCTGTTGAATGTTTCCTTATAGTACCCAGAATAATCAGTTGTTAGTCCACCTACGCCATAATTGTAATATTGATTCAGTACAGGATATTCATTAAATGTCCATGGCCAAATGGTAATGCCGCGATGCACTATAGCATCGACGAAATCATGGCTGACACCGCCATAACTTGGATTGAGTGTGGTTTGCAGTGGAACGATTGTTGAAAACAAATTGGTTAATGAGATATCAACTGATTCTGCGTTTGCAATCGAACTATTGAGAAGTCCAATGGATAAATCGGGATAAACGTCATGCATTTCTTCGACATTGACGACCCCAAAAGAGATCATGACCACTTGATCAAACATGTCATATTCTTGAATGATCGCTGCAACTTGCTGAACAAGATTGACTGAATTGGGTTTGATTTCAATAAAGATGACTGAGTCATAATCCTTGAGTGCATCAAAATATTCTTTCAGCGTTGGTATTTTTAAATCCGTACGGTTTCCTTGAGGATCCGCTAGATTGATTGCTTTGAGCTGAGAAAGCGTCGAATATGCAAGTGTTAATGCAGGAAAATCTGGAGCAGTTCTCAATGTCGTATCATCATGCATGATCACCACTTCAAAATCTAACGTTAAATGAACATCAAGTTCAAGGATGTCTGCACCATTTTGTGCGGATTGAACAGCTGCTTCAATCGTATTTTCAGGCGCTGTTGAGTTTTCACCTAGATATCTTCCACGATGTGCTATTAAGAAAGGTCGTCTGACATGTGTATTTTCAGGGAATGTTTCGTATATTGAAAATAAATTTTGATACGTTTGAGTGATAATGCCATTTGCACCAGAAAGAATCGCTTGGTAATGACTTGATGCACTGTCTCCAGCTTGAACCCAAATGGTCATCAATCTCTTTTGCATATATTCAACCTTTTCACGATCAACTACATTCGCTGGTAATACCGATGCTACTGCTTGTGCGCGATTGGTTATGCGTCTGATATCCATCATGGTTTCTTCTGTAAGTTCATCACTATTGGTAAATGAATAAATCATCACACCCCGCAAGACACTATGTTCCGATCTTGCTGCAATGATAGCATCTGCATTATTGGAGAATATGAAGGCATCAAGAATACCATACGTATTGAGTTCAGCACCTAAAGCAGCTGCAATGATTGAATCCTCAGTATAAAACCCAGGAATCACGTTACCATCAATTGCAATAAGTATGTTGTATAGACTATCGACAACAACATTGTTTTCATCTATGATATCGAGATCTTGGTTTACTCTAAAAATAGCTGTCGCTGGTCTAATGGTACTTTGTAGGTCTGCAAGTTGTGACGCTTGGTTAAACCAAACGATTGAAGTTGCAGGAGCAACAATACCTGTTTCTGGTTCATAGACATCAACGACTTTACTAAATTCGTGACGTTCAACTTCAACATAGTCTTCTGGTAAGGTTATTCTGACATTGTCATAATAGACTGAAACATTATCTGCTTGGACACCGATACGTCCATGTTTGAATTCAAAAGCAGAATCATAGGTGATCAAAAGCTGATCATTGATGGATTCATTAATCACTGCATCCTTGACATCCACTTTTAATTGATATGTTGTTGCTGTATTTAATGCTTCGATGTATGAAGCGGTCGCTGGAACATTCCATCCACCATTGATGCGTTTTGCAAATTCTACACCATTAGCTGCTGTTGCATCTTGTCTGATTGCCATTTGAAAATAGTTTTCGGTCGCATATCTAAATAATACAGATGTCCATCGTGATGTGTTTGCGGCTTGTGTCATCCGCATATCCGTTTCAATGATATAATTTGAGAATCCTTCTAAGTATTGGGGAAACAAAACAATTGTCGAAGGACTTAAAAACAGTTTGCCATTATCAATTGCTGCGGATCCACCAGATGCACCAAGATTATTTTTAAGTTCAAGCGAACTAGGAAGTGCTCCGGTTGGATAATCAAAATTTTCTTCATATAATACATATTCAGTATCAGTTGATTCTTTGATGAAAACATGAAGGACCATCGATGTTCCACCATATGAAAAATCAACCGTGTATGTTCCAACTTCTGAAACGGTTAGACTCGTTGCTCCAATCGTTACTTCAGGGAATGTACTCGTTAATGTTGCTTCATTCAAGAAAATTGTTCCAAAATCTCCTTCAACTTTAATAATTGAAGTATCAATCGGTTCATTCTTATTCCCTAGGATATGGGTACTATTTTCTCGAATCGTTCTGGCCACTTCCACTTCTTCTGCATGTATTGAAATTGAATCGATCATCAATAAACCATACAGCATCATAAATCCAGCTAATACAATCATAAACAACTTTTTCATAAGTCACCTCTTGGTTTGGGAAAACGATTTCCTTACAATAAAAAATTACAACGACAACATAGCATCTGTTTTTGCGAAAACGGTTTCTTTTTCGATTAAAAAACAAAGAACTTCATTAATTTAACGATTTGATGAAATCCTTGGTTGCTATGTATGCGTTTTCAAGTGTAGTATATCGGTTTTATTTCAAACTGTCAAGACTATTCTTTTCTTTTTGTTGATTCTCTTTCAATCAGTTGAACTGGAATCAATTGAATATCTTGCTTTTTTTGAGATGGGTCTGCGATTAATCTCATTAAGTGATGCGCAGCTTGTTTCCCAATTTCACTTGTATTTTGTCTAATCGTAGTTAAGGATGGAACATAATGTTTCGCAAAATCAATATCATCATATCCAACAACCGAAACATCTTCTGGTACACGAATGCCTTGGGATTGCAATCCTCTTATGACACCAAAAGCAATAACGTCTGAAGTAACTAAAAAAATTTCTGGTATATTGTTGTTTTGTGCAATTTGCTTACCAATCGTGAACCCATGTCCAAATCCAAAACCATCAGATACATAGATATCCGATGACTGATAAGGTAATTGATACTCTTTCATTAGCGTTTGAAAATGGTCTAAACGGTTGTAAAACGATCGCGCAATCAATGGCCCGGTGACAATTCCAAGATGTTGAAATCCTAAGTCAAGTGCAAAATCGATAAATTGTTTAACTCCCATAAAATCATCTGAAAAAACAGAAAGCAGATTTTCCATTACAATATCTGCTGAAACAACTGGGAAAGATGATGAAACCAATTGTTGAATGTTTGGATTATTGATGTTTCCCATCATAATGAGAACACCATCTACTTTTTTGTTCCTACACCAATCAAGATATGTCATCTCATTATCGCCAATCTTGGAGACAATCATCGTAATTTCATATCCTTCTTTCTCGACTTCATCCATAAAAGATTGAAGAATTCGAGAAAAATGAGGGTGTTCAAAACCAATTAAAGAAATATCGGAATAAATCACTCCAATCGTCCAACTTTTCTTACTGGACAAAATTCTTGCTGAAGACATAGCAACATATTCTGATTCCTTAACATAAGCTAAAACGCGTGCTCGAGTTTCTTTGCTGATGCGCCCTTTTCCATTAACGATTTTGGAAATGGTGCTTGGAGATAGATTAAGTTCTTTTGCTACTTCAATAATCGTCTTTTTCATTCGAACACCTCGCTACCATTATATAACTCCGTGAGATGTATAATCAAGTCTGATTTGTTGATTATCTAAGGATTTCCATAAGTTACATAGAATCATTGTAGTTCATTTTGTATTCGAATTGATTTTTACATGATCGCATTGACAGTCTCTATAATTGCATTATAGAGGAAACTTAAGAACCCTTTTCTGCTTATGTTATTTTTAAGTTCTCACATTTTATAGTTTTTACAGTATAACATTAGTATTTATGAAGAAATTCTCTAATCACAGAAACAATTATTATCTAGATAAATTATTTGTTTCTGCTAAAATATCAATAATTCTACAATTTGCAGGGGGCACTATAAAAAAGAAAACACTTCATTTAATCGGAGCAATCGAATCATGTTTATTTTGATAGCATATATCATTTATTCAGTGTTTTACAACATCATTATTGCAAATGAAAATGATTTAATCGTTTCTATCCTATTTGTCATTAATCTTTCAGCGATGCTTTCCCTCTCGATCTAGGTTTATAAACATTCATACCCAGGATAAACCTTCCTTGCCGTTTTTTCGCTTTATTTACTTCTGTTTTTTGCGACAGTCCTTATGATTTGTCTACAGAAGGAATTAGTCAACTTTTATTGGTGAATCAAGCAACAACTTTTGTCTTTATTTTTTTCTTTGGACTTGACTCATTGATATACTATACATCATTGAAAGTAAAAAAATAGAAATTAGCAATGCTCTAATAAATAAAAAGGATTGCATGGAATCCCTTGAGTTATGCTATGAAAATGATATGTTGATTTTATATGTGAAGATATATAATCAAGCGCCAAATCAGATCATAGATTATAATCTGATATTTAGAAAAAGCGAATAAAACAAACTGTGCAAATAACAATCCTGTAACCATACGTCTAAAATTATTGCTGGTATACTTCTTTTTTTTCTGCAAGATGCCATCAATAAGTAGTGGAACTCCAAGAAGAATTGATACATACCAAGGAAACCAATTGAAGTATTGATTAATCAACCCAATAAAAATGCCTACATAGATTCCTGTACATCTTGCACATAATGGTAAAAGTTTGTTCAAAATCTTTAAACTGCGCTCTGTTCTTTGATGGCATCCAAAAAAGAGTGCAAGATAGTTCCTGTGCATAAGTGCATCAAGAACAGTGGCTACGAATAGAATCAATGCGAGACTAAGAGATACAACAAAATCCTGATTGAGCGAAGTTTGACGTAATAAAATCATGAAGACTTGAGGGAATATTAATAAAACCCCATATAAGATAAGGGCTTCTCCTTTAGTCACTGGATTTCGTCTCAAACATGTACAAAATCCGTTCAATTCCTCTCTTCCACACTGATGACAATAACTCATAACTTCTCCCAATGGTATTGATAAATTCATAGTAAGAGAAAACGGATTTTGCATGATGATGAAAATCCGTTTTTTCACTTCTATTTGTTTTAGTTTATTATAGAGCAGATGCTAAAATTGCTACATAAATCACATACATTACGATTGAGAAGAGCACACTAATTAATGCACCTTTTCCTGCCATTTTAGCGTTATTTGGACGATCACCTTGCCAAACTAAAAACAAGACTAATCCAACAATTGGAATACAAAATCCGAGTATCCCCCACCCGATGTTACCATCATCAGAAACGTTTGATGCATTGTTTTTTAATTCTTTTTGTTGAACACCACAGCTTGGACAAACAACAGCATTGTCATCAATCTGTGTTCCACAATTCTTACAATAAGCCATTAAAAACTCCTCCTTTTATGTGCTCGCATATCCTATGCGATTGTGCCTAAAAACTAAAGTAAAAGCTACCGGTTATCAGGAATATCAAAAAGAAAATAAAGTATACCACTACAAATGATAATGAAACAATAACACTGATTAGTGCCCCTTTTCCTGCAGCTTTTGCATTCCGTGGATGATCATTTAGCCACAGTAAATAGATAATTAACCCTGCTATGGGAACAAAAAAACCCAGAAGCCCCCAGCCCCATCCTCCAATATCTTTAATTGAACTTAAAGTATCATTGGACTCAAGTGGTTTTTGTTGAACTCCACAATGAGGACAAATGACTGCTTGGTCATTTATTTGAGATCCACAATTTCTACAATATGCCATAAAAACCTCCCCTTAAAAATCGTATGCTATCGTAATAGATTATAGCACATGATTGCTTATATTTCCATATCTTGAATACATTTTATTTCTAAAGAAAACACCATCTAGTGGATGGTGTTTGTTGTAGATGTTTTGTGTATTTGATTATCTGTGCCATTAATTATTGCTTAATATATGGAAGATTTCACAATGAACAGATCAATTTTGGGTGTTAGTTACCGCGATAATCACTTTCTAAGAAAGTGAACATAGATTAATGAATCGCATACCCTAACATGATGCCGATAAATGTTGCTGCTGAAATAATGCCTACATCAATGAGTTTGATTTTTGCAGATCTTCTATAAATGAAAAATCCAATGAATCCTGCTGAAACAAAAACACCAACAAGCAGCCAAATAATGATCATTTGGATATAGAACATTGAAGGAATTGCAAAGATGATTGTTAATGGAATGTAGGTCTTATATCCAAACAAACTATCACTGAGTTGACCGATTTTTTCAGTTTTCACTTTTTCAATGTTTAGATAGTCATACAGATAACAGAAAATGGAAAAAAGCATGAAAAATACTGTGTTCGCTATCAATGATGGCATAGAGTTTTGAAAAAAAGCAAACAAAAAGCTCGTCGTGTTTTGTGCTGCACCATAAATACAATATGAGGTAAATAGACTCAAAGAATAAAATGGATTAAAAGAAAATATAGAATATACATTAAGTTGAATAGAAACCATGAACAATGAAAAAAATAGAAACAAAACGTGAAACAATATCATAAATGCAATGCCATCAAAAATCGTATTTGCTCTTAAGAAAAGAAAGCTTGAAATACCATAAAGGACGATTGAATAAAAGATAACAATGAAGTAAAGCGCAATCAGAAATCCAAAGTTATAAAGTTCACTCGCTAAAAGGATGACGGATAAGAGACCAAGAATAAACATTGCTGTCCAAACAATCAGAAGCTGGATAAGTCCAAATAACATGTGTGTTAAATAGATTGTTTTTCTAGGTATTGGCAATGCATAATACAAATCAGTTTCTTTGGGATTTCTTAATGAAGCAAATCTAAAGACCACAATGACAAACGATACAACCACTATGAAAATCACTGATGTTGTAAAATTTGAGATGAACGTCATTGACTGAATTTGTGTATATTTCAATCCAGATATCACCAATATCAAAACAAAAATAAATGTAGGAATTAATGCCATAACGGTTGTTTGAAGCCACTTTGTCTTCATTAGAAAATTCAAATAGGTTTTCATGATTTATCCCCCTTTTGATTGATCATAAAGTATTCTTCAAAAGAAATTGGAAGTTCATCAGCCACATGATACATATCTTTATCGATGTATTGATCTAGTGTATGAGTCGAATCGATAACAACTGTAAGTACACGGCCATCCTGATTGAAATACACTGGTTCACCCGCTTGATTTAACAGTTGAATTGATGGTGTATCTTTTAAGATAATTTGATATTTGGTTAACTTGTTGAGCTCAAAATCAAGATTACCATATCTTTTGAAGTGCCCTTCATCTATCATCCCAAAGGAATCACATATATCTTCTAGTTCTCTTAGTGAATGACTTGTGATGATAATTACTTTATCTTGATGATCAGTAGAAATCATTAATTTTTTGAACTTCAATCGTGCAGCGGGATCCAAACCATCAAACACTTCATCTAAAAGTAAATATTTAGCACCAGATGCAAAAGCTAAAGCAATATATCCTTGTCTTTTCATTCCTTTTGATATTTGACTTAAGTTGACATTTTCATCGAGTGAGAATAGATCAAGAATAGTTTTAAAAGTCTGTTCTTCAAAAGGATAGAACACTTTATAAAGATCTGCCAAATTTCTAAATGTCATTTGATTATGAAAAGGTGGTTGGTCTGATAAATAGAAAATAGATTTTCTTAATGTGCTGTTGTACTGTAATGATTGATGCTCAATTTTAATTTCTCCCATATCTGGTAATAAGACACCCATAATCAGTCTAAGAAAAGTTGATTTTCCAGCACCATTGATGCCTATCAATCCAAAGATTGTTCCCTTATCCAATGTTAAACTGATATCCTTTAATACGGATTTCTTTTCAAAGCTCTTATATAAATTGCTGATTTCAATCATGATTTACCCCTTTCAAATAATCCTTCAGGATGTTCAATATTTCATCATTTGAATAGTATGTTTTTAAGATATCCAATTCTCGTTGAATCGATTGAATTAATTCCATTTCGGGATTTGCACTATATTTTTTAACGATAGCACCTTTTTTGGGTATGATTTCAATATAACCTTCATCAGCTAACTCTTGGTAGGCTTTTTGAACTGTGTTTGGATTCACACCCAAATCTAAAGAAGCATTCCTCACACTAGGCAGCATCTCACCTTCTAGATAAGCACCTTTTCTAATGAGCAAAGCAAAATTTTCTTTGATTCGAGTAAATAAATAGATCTTCGATTTAGACAATTTATCACCCTCCCATCTGTATTATCTGTATCATTTCCTATATTATAACAATGATAAATTGGGTTGTCAATCCTTCATTCAAAAATATCGTGTGAAAAACAAAAAAAAAGAACTGAAACTCAGTTCTTTTTAATGATTCTTATTATTTCAAATACTGTAGGCTAATTGAAATACAAATTATCAAAGATGATTTCACATGCGATATAATTTCCATCTACATCTTTAGGATGCCAGAAACCAATGAGTTTAAACAAACTAAAATCAACATTTGGAAAATCAGCTAGTGGAATGGTATATGTATACCAACTTCCATCTACAGCAGGTGTATAATCTGCGATGTTCACTGTATTGTTATTGGTACCATCTTCGATTTTCACTACCAAGGATTCCACTGCAGCATTCATCTGAATACTAAAGACAATGTTTGTATAACTAGAAACATCAACAGCGCTGTCTAGAGCTGCATACATGCCGCCCCAACTCAATCCATCAAAATTCAATTGAATTGAAAAACTTCCATCTAATGCAGTAGTTGATGTTGTGACTGTTCCACTATTGGACCCAAAGAACACACCGCCATTACCATCAAACTCAGTCATGGTTGAACTAAGCAACTCAGATACATAAGCGACAGATACAAATTTCAAATTATCAATTAGAATCGTAGCCGCTGTATAAACAGAATCAACATCTCTAGTGTTCCAAAAACCAATGGTCTTTAAAAGAGAGAAATCTATGTCTGTAAATACTGACGTAGGAATAGTAAATAACGACCAATCTCCATCTGTACCAGTGACATAGTCTAAAAGATTAACATAGAAATTATGTGTGCCATCTTCAAGTTTAAAAGACATTGAGGCGACATTGGATGGAATTTGTGCAGCAAGCGTAATAGCATTGTACGCTGATACATCAACTGGATCGACCATCGTTACATATACACCGCCCCAATTCGTACCTGGGAATTCAATCGACAACGCATTCGTTCCATCATAAGCTGTTGTCGATAATGCTTCTGTAACTTGTAGAGCAACCATTTCATCGGTAACTGAATTGAGTTCTGTGAAATCACTATTGATCAAATCTGATAATGTGATTGCTGCAGGAGCTTCAGAAATTGTGATATTAATGGTAACACTTGCAGTATTCCCGGCTTCATCAGTGACCGAGTATGTGATAGGATAGACGCCAACAACAGTGTTATCAACTGTACCATCTATTGAAATACTAGATGTGACATTACCATCAGCATTATCAACTGCTGAGATACCAGCCAACAAGTCAACAGTTTCATTCAAGTAATAAGTTACATCTACTGCTCCTGAAATAACTGGTGCAGTTGTATCCTCTCCAATCACTTGATTAAAGAATTTCAAATCATCAAATAGCATCGTAGCTGCTGTATAGTTGCCATCGATATCACGCGCATTCCAGAATCCAATAACTTTGAATGTAGAAAAATCAACACCGGTAAATACAGCTGTTGGAACAACAAAGACTGTCCAATCACCATCTGTTCCAGTAGCATAATCTAAAAGATTAATATAGAAGTTGTTCGTACCATCTTCCAATTTAAAGGTTAGAGACGCTACATTGTCAGGAATTTGAGCAACCAGATGAATTGCATTATATGCACTGACATCCACGGGATCATTCATGATGACATAAATCCCACCCCAATCTGTTCCACCAGCAGTCATGGAGATAGATACTGCTCCATTATATGCAACTTCAGAGATATCCAGTGTAGCTTGTAATTCGACAAATTCATCTTGAACTAAACTAAGTTCGGTAAAGTCACTATTTGCCAATTCTCTAACTGATGGATATTTAATTGCATCTGATTTGAGAACAGTTACGATGATGGTTTGTTCATATGTATTTCCGCTACTGTCAGTAACAGAATAAACGATTGAATAATTGCCTGGTGTTGTCGTTTCAACTGTACCGATGATAGTTATACTTGAAGTTAGATCACCATCCGTATCATCACTCGCTGTGACACCATCTAATAAATCAATCGTATCACCTACATAAATTACTTTATTCTCAATACCTGATATGACCGGTTTCACTGTGTCCGTTATGTCAACAACAGGGTCAGAGTCTCCACATGCGCTTAACATTAATATGAAAACGAATGCAGAAATTAACATCACTACTCTTTTCATTTTTTTCTCCTTTTAATCATCGTATGATTTATTTTTAAATACTATGATTCTACGTTAATGGTGTCGTGAACAATGGTGTAATCTGTAATGGATGCAATAAACTCAGATAGATCTTGTGCTCCTGCGATATGTGTTGCAACACTAGGATGATAGTTTGCTCCATAAGGGTAACCAAGTTCAGTTCCATTTTTTAGTTCAAGCGAATAGATTTCGGTAAAGGTAAGTTTCGCTTCTTCAATTGCTTGCAAAGTCAAATTCTTAACCACAGGAAGGTTAGATAAAATGCCATAGGTCACAATGATGATTGCATCTGGATTATATTCGTGAAGTTTTAACATAAATGCTTTCATATCACTAACAAATAATGTATCAAAAGCTGCTTGTTGAGTCTCACTCATAGATACATAGTTGCTGGCATTATAGTCATTTGAGCCTAGATTCAAGACATAAATATCAGGTTGGTAAATACTTTGATCCCAAAGTGAATCAAGGATTTGGCCAGATGAATTGATTGCAGTATAATCAAATGCATTCGGCATATTAAGTGTTTCGCTCACTGAACCTCCTGTGTTCCATCCTCTGGAGATTCCCCATCCGCTCGCGGATGTAATTGACCATTCGGCATTCAGCATATAGGCAGATAATGAAGTAAATGCAAGAAGCCCATTTGAATTTTCGGATGTTTTACCTGCAGTTGCTGATGTTGCCATATTTCCATAACCGGTTGTTGTTGATGCACCAATATACTGAATCTTTAGTTGTGATTCGTCTGTACTAGGTCCTACAATAGAACCGTCTGTTTTGATTCGCTTGATCCCGATATTATTATCGAGTGATTCATTTATCTTATAAAAAGATACAGTGTGAAGTCCTTCTTCTAACTCATCGGCAACGGTTAACAAAATTTCTGATTGTGATAGCACATAAGTCGTTCCATCATAAGGCGCAACTTCATGATCAATGACAACACCAATATGTGCTTGTTTTGCAGGATTCGTTGCGTTATCTGAAACGATAATAAGATTTAAAGACGTGCCATAGAACTCAACATCAAATCCGCTTGCTGTATAATAAAACATTTGCGTTTTTGAAGGTGAATCATATAATGATCTTCCATGAAGTTCAATATACTGATTATTTGATAAGTCTTCTTCAGCCAAGACATCTGTTTTTAGTGAGTCTGTTATTGTAATCGACAGTGGTGTTGAATAATCGCTATACTGCTCATCACCCAGAATGGCACGTGTTTGTAAAGTATACGTTCCATTTTCCAGTAAATAATTTAAGTCATATGAATTGGGTAATACATATTGGTAATTTTGATCGCCAGTGGACAAATCCAGTTCATAGAAATCAGAATTTTCATATGTATCACATTGGAACACACCACTGCTGACAACAATATTTTGAGGGGAAAAATCACTGATTCCACTGGACTTATTACATGCAGATAAAACAATTAAAACTCCGAATAATAGAAATACAAGTATTTTTCTCATGGATACCACCTTTTGGTTAAACGTTTTCGCATTCATTTTAACACAAGATTTTTATGGATGCAATAGCAAAAGTAAACGTTTTCGCAAATATCCTTTATTTTTTAGTTTTCTCGGTTTATAATAGGTATAGAAGACGGAGGCAAACCATGGTTACAATCAAAGATATCTCACAAAAAACAGGGTTCTCAATTGCTACTGTTTCAAAAGCAATCAATTATACTGGACGAATACCGGAAGAAACAAGAAAGATCGTATTGAAGGCAGCCGAAGAGCTGGGTTATGTCCCTAACCATTCTGCACGATTGCTAAAAACAACAAAATCATGGACGATCGGCATCATTTATGAAGGGAATGCAAAGTTAGGTCTGTATCATCCATTTTATTCGCGGATTTTGGAATTTTTTAGAAAAGAAGTTGAATCAAATGGTTATGATTTATTATTTTTATCGCAATATTTCGGAGCAATTAAACTGAGTTATTTAGAACATGCAAAAATGAAGGGTGTTGATGGAATCCTCGTTTTATGTGGTCCAATGAATGATCCTCGATTCACTGAAATATTTCAATCCAATCTACCTACTGTTGTGATTGATCATGTATCTCCTGACACAACAACAATCACTTCTCAAACTCAAGAAAGTTTCATTGAAGCTATTCGACAAATCAAAGCACTGGGACACCGAGATATTGCATACATACACGGTCCAACGAACTCATACATTGGTGGTCTCCGAATGCGCGATTTCAAATATGCTATGAATTATTCAAAAATCAACATTCGAGAAGACCTGATGATTCATTCTGATTTTTATACCAATGATGATGGGCATATCGCTACAAGAAAACTCCTCGCACTGAACAATAGACCAACTGCAATCTTCTGTTCTTCGGATGATGTAGCATTAGGTGCCATTGATGAACTAAAACAATATGGAATTCGCGTTCCAGAAGATATTTCAGTTATAGGTTTTGATGGTATTCGAAATGAAAAATATGGAGATATACGCGTTGGATATATCAAACAGCATCTTGTGTCTATCGGTGAATCAGCAGCTCATGAACTTCTAGATCAAATCAACAGTAAGAAAAAACAAAAAGATAAAGTCATTTATATTGACACAGAATTTGTCAAAAATGACACGGTTGGCCCATGCTGTAACAAATAGCTTTTGAGAAGTATTGATATTACTAATCAAGCATAAAAAACTCATCACTTGCGTGATGAGTTTTCATTATTTTGGCTTTATAAAGCTTTTTATTGAATAATTGTCTTCGATTTATTTCTTGAAACTGAATGCTTCAAAGTGGTGTCCGTCAAGATCAGAAAATGATCGAAAATACATGGATTCCGTGTCAGAGGGTTGTCCTAGTTCTTTTCCTCCTGATGCAATCACGTGGTCAATCATTGCATCTACATGTGATTGATTTTCTGCTTCAAATGAAATGATCATTTCGTTACTTTTGAAACTATTAGGTATATGGCGATGTGTAAATGATTCAAATCGTTCATTTTTCAGTACCATCATAAATGTCTTCTCGTTAACAACAACACAGAAACCTTGTTCATCTGAGTAACTCTCATTGATTTCAAATCCAATCTTTGTAAAGAATTCACGTGCTTTGACAACGTCTTTAGTTGCAACGTTTATATATGTATTTGTAATCATCATATTCTCCTTTTAGACACAGTCTATCACAGCGATTTCAACCTGTCATTTGATTTGCCTGTTGACATATCATTAAGACTGCGGTATAATTGCGTTGTCTATAATATACAACGTTAGAGGTGAGTTATGCCAAAAATCATTGACCTACTCAATAATTTGGGATTTTCAAATCATGAAGCATCCATCTATAAAGTGCTTTTAGAAAACCCGGGTTTGACAGTCTTTCAATTATCAAAAGAATTGTCGTTAAGTAGATCCTCAGTTTATCCCATTGTTAAAAATATGTATAGCAATGGCTTTTTGGTTTTGCAAAACGGCGTGAAGGATCACTATTATGCCATTGATCCAAATTCACTCTTGACACAAATTGAAAACAAAATGAATAAATCCATTTTAGATGTGCGTCCTTTATTACAATCACTTTCTGAGGGTGAGAAAAACAACAATTACATTAATCTACTCAATTATGATGCAATTCTCTCCAAAGTTGAGAATATGATGCTTGCTGCAAAACAAGAGATTGTGATGAATACAGATTTAGACTTAAATCTTTTCTCGGAAACAATCAAAAAACTTGTCAGAAGACATGTACGTATCATTATATTCAGCTTTAAAAAACAAAATGAGATTGCAGGCGTCGAAATATACTCTCATAATTTTACGATGCAAAGTGGAAATCGTATCATGATGGTTGTTGACGTGGAACAAGTTCTTGTAGCTAATAACAACTCCATCAGAAATGATTGGATTGGTACATACACAAACAACAGTTTTATGACTAAAATCATCTATGAACATATTCACCATGACATTTATCTATATAGGATTAAAGAAAAATTAGGCGTTAATATGTTTGAGATGCACCCAGACATCTTACTGAACACACTCAATGAAAAAGGTGATTCTTGTGACTCAGACTCTCTCAAAAAGTAATTATCTAAGACATATACTAAAAATTGCAATCCCTGTGTCATTGCAATTTTTATTTGCTTCTTCACTTGGTGTCATTGACCAAATCATGGTTGGTCAACTAGGTGAAGTCAATATTGCATCCGTCAGTTTGGCAGGTCGGTATACTACCGTCTTCTTCTTTACTGTAGGGGCAATCAGTGCAGGAGCAAGTATCTTAATCAGTCAATTTAAAGGTGCCGTTGATAATGATCGCATTTCAAAAGCATTTAAAGTTTCTTTAAAGTGGGGACTTTTGATTGTATCTTTATTCTTTTCTTTATCCTTCTTCTTTAATTACACAATGATGGCAATTTTCTCACCAGAGCAAGCTGTCAGAGATGCTGGATCAATTTACTTGAAAATCGTGACCATCGGGTTTGTTCCCAGTTTTATTTCCATGATGCTAGCAACCTTCCTTAGAAGCACAGGCAAACCTGTTTATCCGAGCATCGCATCGATTGCAGCAATGGGTGTGAATACTCTTTTGAACTACATTCTCATTTTTGGCCATCTGGGAATGCCCGCACTTGGTGTGAAAGGTGCAGCAATCGCAACCACGATTTCAAGACTTGTTGAACTTGTGATTATCATCCTACTTTTTATCAAACATCAAAAGGTCAGTGAGTTTCAAATCAATTGGAAAGTAAAATCAGATAGAATATTCAATAAAATCGTTCTTGCTGTGACTTTGCCCATCTTCTTTTCCGAATTCGCTTGGAGCATGGGTGAAGCTGTTTACGGGATCATCTATGGACATATCGGCACAGATGAAATGGCAGCCATGTCACTGATTGGACCGATGGTGGCATTAAGTATGGGCTTATTTGCTGGTTTATCACAAGCCATATCGATATTAGTAGGTAATGAACTTGGCGATGAAAATTATGAGATGGGGCTTTTCTTATCTAAAAAATCCATGAAAATCGGGATCGTCGGAGCTGCATCATTGGGAATGATTTTGATTGCCTTTTCATGGTTATATCCTAATCTTTACGATATTCAACCAGCAACCAAAACAACGACTACTGCTTTATTGATTGCTTTTTCTGCAGTGATGTGGATCAAAGTATCCAACATGATTCTGGGAGGTATTTTAAAATCAGGGGGCAAAACACATTATGTACTCTTTATGGATTTACTAGGAACTTGGGTGATTGGTATTCCATTGGGTTTCGTTGCTGCGTTTGTATTTGGGTTCCCAATTCAATGGGTCTATTTGGCAATCGCTTTTGAAGAATTGGTAAGATTAGTCATCGGGTATCGTATCTTCCAATCTAAAAAATGGATTCAGACATTATAAAACCACTCTTAGAGTGGTTTTTTTCTTTATTCCTATGTTTGTAGGTATATAAGCATCATATACCCAAGTGTATGATCCATAAAAGTGATGCTCTTTCGATCACATACCAATATGTTCTGTTGAATGACGAATATCTTTATTTACATGAGTTATTTTGATGTCAATCCACACCTTCATTTTTGTAGAAAATAATGTGTTGCACAATTAGTAAGAGTACGAAACAAATACTGGCTATTACATACACAAACACCTCACTGCTCATAGAAGTTGAAAATGAGATTAGAAAAATAACAAGGATAGCGATAACGCTCACTTCTAAAATAATTGTTACGATCCTAATCCTTTTAAGCTCATTATTTGTAGAATAGTGAAGCAGAATAGATTGATTTAAGATAATCATTGCCGATAAATACGCCAAAGATAGAGTCGCAGTGATAATCTTTAGAGCTCTAATTGTCAGTTCTAAACCTTCTAGTCCATTGTTGTCATATAGATTTTGTAAACTTTGAATGTCATGAAAATTATCACCGAAAATAAACCATGCAAGTATCGATAATATAGCCCAACCTGTTAGTCTTAATGCAAATATTTTTGTTTTCATTGACTATTACTCCCCCATTTGATGCTTTCATTTTAGTATTATTATGCATTTATGTGGTGTGAATCATTATCTTTTCTTTATTTCATTCTTTCCTTGCTCTTTTTGTGTATGATCAATAATGCATCAGCCAAAATAAAATACCCCAAAGTATAAAACCAGAAATGAGAATTCCTCTCAATAACATACCAATAATCTTGTCTGAAAGAAGAATACCATATAGATAAACGATATGATTCTGTACTCAGTTTCACAAAAACAATCCAAAGAAAGCTGGTTGCGATGACCAATAAATGATAGTATTTACCATGATGCTTTCGCAGAAAAAGATAAATACCATATAAAACCACTAGTATTAAGAAAGACAGCGAAATCCATGCAGCAAGAGGGTTCAAAAAGTCTAGCTCTCCTAAATAGGTCCTGATCATGTACGATGAAGGATCTATAATCCTCCAAGTATCCGTAAATAATACAAAGAAAGGAAATACGCCTAGTAAGATATACCATCTAGAATATTTGACACTAAGAAAGACAAGCAGTGAAAAAATCACAATTTGAATGTACATCCACATGAAAAATGGGGATAAAAAGATTATTAGGATAATTGAAATCATGTTGATGGCAAACAATATACTGTAATATAGGTGATTTCTAGAAAAATTCCATAAATTCTCGAATAATAGCTTGCCTTTATACTTGATCTCTGACAGTTTACTGATTTTGCCTTTCATCAAGTCGTTCATCTGAATATGAAACATCATAGATATCTTTTCTAACATGTAAACATCTGGAATTGCTTGTTCATTTTCCCATGTATCAATTACTTGTTCAGATACAGACAAACGTTCTGCTAGTTCATTTTGTGATAAATGATATTTTTCTCTTATTTTATTGATTGATATCCCAATCATGATTCCCCTCCAAAATATTACTTTATTATACTTAGATAGCAACACTGTAGTGTTAAGTCAAAAATGTTCTTTAAATGATTAGCAATACACTTATTGTTGAATTCCCCTAGATGGAAAATTCATACCTATGGATTTGAGTTTTGATCTCAACAACTGATTAGCGCAATTGATTTTTAATGAATACAGTATTTCTGCATCGTAATCAAATCTAAATGCATTAAGATTTAACTCATTCTTCCATTTTTCATTAAGATATAGATTGAATGATGTTGTTGCAATAAATTTGTATTCGTTAATATCGATGAAATCGTCCCATGAAAACATTGCCTTTTGTTTATTGTTTCTAATCCATTCTATTCCGCTTTTTTGTATCACTATTCTATCTGTTATTAATGGAAGAACATGTTTGATAAAAATATATAGTGAAATAAGAAAAATGGTTATGGAAAAAAAGAGGATAAACCAATTAAAAATGATTAGATTATAAACCAATAACAATGGGTATAAAATCAGCGGAATGCTGATTAAGTTTTTTCGAGTATATTTAAATCGATAATAAGTGATATTCATGATGCCTCCCAATGACTAGACCTAGAAACTCAGTTAAAAATGAATTAATTATTTAAACTTAGCTTTTAAATCAGTTCCTCAGTTTCAAAAACAGTATCAATAATTGCTTGATTATTGTCATCCCATCCAGTAAAGATTGATATTGTCATCTTGTTATCTATAAATCGAACATATCCAGTCCAAAATCCATAGTGAAAATTATCTGCTCTTACCCACTGGTTCTCTTCAAGAGCATAGGTATCGAGGCTCACTTGATAAACGAGCTCACCGTAGAATAAAGTAGTTCCTCTTGTAAGCAAAACATCATTCATCATGTAATTGTTAATTAAAACTTTCATTTGCGTTATCAGTGTTCCATTGCTGCTAACTGCATTAAAAAGATGATATGAATTTTCTTGATCCAAAATAATCTGTTCGAATCTTTTGTAACTATATAGTTCAGGAAGATCGTAGATATATGCATATTTTGTTGATTCTTTAGGCACATAAGAAGGTAGGTAGACAATCTTTTCTTGTCCGTACGCATCTTCAGCGATGCATGTGTAAAATTCAACACCATTGACACGTCGCAGAACTTCCTCATCAGTAATAAGTGATTTAAAATCCGTTTCAAGATTATCGATTGTTTGATGAATGTAATTAATTCCCACATCCTTAATATAAATCAAGTCATACTCAGATAAATAGAGTTCTAGCTTGGTATCCAATTCTTCTTGAGTATATGCGGGACAATACCCTGGATCGCCAGGTATGCGATTGACATATCCATCCCCATAACACATGTCAAAGAGTTCTTGTTTATATTCAGTTACATCAAACCAATTCAAAGCTGCATCAGGATATGGACCTCTGTAGCATCCAGAGAAAACCAAACTGATGAATGTGAGCATTATTACTGAGATTAGTTTTTTCATACTGTTCTTCCCCTTGTTTTCATTATACTTCTATGACTGATTAAGATAAGGTCAGCAAGTGCAATGTATACAATTGTATAAATCCAAAAATATGGGTTCTTTTCCAATACATACCAATGTTCTTGTGTTAATGGCGAATAACTTAGATGAATACTAAGCGCTTGCGCATATATATACAAAATGAATAACCAAATGAAACTCGTCGCAATCACAACCAAGTGAAATTTGATTTGATTGTATTTTTTAATCCACAGTATAGCACAATACAGAACGATGATAAAAAATACTGCGTATTAATTCTAGTTATCTCAAAAACAATTATTTT
>QKIB01000027.1 GCA_003249785.1 Acholeplasmatales bacterium | reverse complement strand
AGAAGGAGAATGACCAATGGAAAACGATCCCTTGCTGTTAGGTTTAACAGCATTATCATTAGTTATTGACTTTTTATTAACCTATTGGCTATCAAGATTTAAGATGAAGTATGTTTGGTTTGTCTCACTGAGTTTTCTTGTGGTTGGATTTGTGCTCTTTCTGTTCTTGGTTATCATGCAATCAACAACCATCGGTTTAATTGTTTTTGATATCTCCATCAGTCTTTGGACCGGAGGATTTTTTGGTATTTTCTATGCATTATACCTTAATTCAAAGCACAAAAAAAAGGGATAATTCGCCCTTTTTTATTTATCTGATTTTTCCATGAATTACTGAGCACATCGATTCGTGGATGATATAGGTTTTTAGGAGATACCTGTTCTACGATCTTTCCATCTTTTTCTTGAGAAAAACATCACCCTTGCCATGGAAAAAACACTTGGTTATGAAAAAGAAAAGGCTATTTACAAAGTAAATAAAACCTTCATTTGATTGAATTACAACAAACCGTTTGCCCATTCTTCAATGAAATCAATGAGTTCATCGAATTTTGGACTTTCAGCGTTTCTTACATAATAACCACTGGTTCCCATACCAGTTAGTAATGCTTCATTGGGCTCAAGCCCTAACATCAAACCCAAGACGAATCCAGCGTTGAAATTATCTCCAGCCCCAGTAGTTAATTTAGGCTTTGAAACATATGGTCCTAACTCTTCATAGAATTGATCATTGACATAGACACAAGAACGGTCAACTGGATGAATGACCAGTGCATCGACTTCAACATGCTTTTGTAAAGCTTCATTAAGGTCTTCAAGAGAAACTTGCATATTCTTCAAACTTTCATGATCAAATAGATCCAACTCATCAGCGACGTCATAAGCTTCTTTTTTATTTAAGCCTAGAACGACAAAGAAGTGAGATTTGAAGAGTTTCAATAGTCCCAAAGCTTCTTGAATTTCTTCTTTTTCACGTTTTTCAGGATCAGCGAGGTCAACAAAGAGGATTGGCTTTTTTGTTTTCTTAGGTAACAGAGGTACGATATGACTGAGCAGTTTTTTCCATAATTCAGTCATATAAGGTAACATGGACCAGTTGACGGTTGCAAACAAATCCGTATGCTCCAGCATTTCAACGAGTTCATCTTTACCAACTTTATCAATTAAATTATCATAATTGACATCATTTAATGATGTCATTTTGCCTAATAGAATCTTTCCGTCATTGAATTCCAATGCATCTGTATGACCTGCAGTAGCTATACTTACCAGTTTGACATTATCAGCCATCGATCTAAAAACATCATCAATGGTTGGCACACCTAATGCTCCTACATAGTGGATGGATGCATCATGTTTTGCGAGTGCATTACACATGATTGGACCATTGCCACCAATCTTTTTTTGAACAGGAACCAACTCAATATTGGTTGACAATCCACTGGCTTTTTCTATTCGTTTTGCCAATTGTGTAATGGTCTCAATTCTTGAAAATTGTTCACTGTCCATGCGTTTGTCAACGACATGAATGATCTCATCAATGAATCCATCAAAACCGATGACCATTTTAAGGTCTTCAGGATGTTTAGTTCTCAATTTCTTTACAAGTGTCAATCGTTTATCTTCCATATACATACCTCTTTATATTTACATATTTTCACTATTACAGTATATCAAAAAAGGATTGAAATTTCATTGATTTTCCACATTTTGACAAACGATTGACATATTATGTAATTTCTATATTACTTTTGATGTTTATCAAAAGGTTCTGTTATGTTAAAATATGATAGTGAATACAACAAGATTTAAAGGAGAACAGTTCATGAAGTATCAAAATCAATTAAAAATCAGAAATATGATCCTTGCGAGTATGTTTCTTGCATTAGGAATCATTTTACCTTTTATAACTGGTAACATTCAATTTTTAGGTAACCAGTTTTTACCTATGCATTTGCCAGTTTTGATTTGTGGATTTGTTTGTGGCTATCGTTATGGAGGAATTGTAGGGTTTATCACACCGTTGTTAAGAGCAGTGTTGGTTGGTATGCCCCCTTTGTATCCTGTGGCATTGGTGATGGCATTTGAACTTGCAACTTATGGGCTTGTGAGTGGACTTCTTTTTAGAATATTAAAAAAGAATGTAGTGAACGTGTATATTTCACTCATTGGTGCCATGATTTCGGGACGTATAATTTGGGGATTGGTTGCTTTTCTGATTTATCCAAGTGCAGGTTTTGACTTTTCATTTACAGTATTTCTGAATTCAGCATTTTTATTTGCTATACCAGGTATTGTATTTCAGTTAATCTTCATTCCTGTGCTTGTGATTTTCATGAAGAAAAATCAAGTGTTGTCGAGGTATTTGTATGAATTTTGATCAGAGAATAAGAGATATGATCCAATCAAATTCATTGAATCAAAGTCAAAAAAAATATCTAATAAGACATCTAATGAAATATCGTAAGCTATTTGATCGTGTTGAACAATCGATTGATAAACAAGATCAAGTGATTATTGCAATTGATGGTCAAAGTGCATCTGGGAAATCAACGTTTGCAGAACTCTTGTCCTTATTATTTGATTCAGATATCATCCATATGGATGATTTTTATCTTCCTAAGAACGAAACGAAAGATGATCAGATTCCAGTTCATATGAATCTTATAGAAGTGAGAAATGTTCTCGATTCACTTAAGAAAAATGAATCTGTTACCTATCAGAAGTTTGATTGTTCAATACAGAAATTGACAGAGAAGTTCACGTTGAAGAGCCCTAAAATTGTCATTGTTGAAGGTGCTTACTGTTTGCATCCAGTGCTCCAAGAATTTTATGATTATAAGATATTTTTATCAATATCACGAGTGAAACAATGGATAAGACTATATCACCGAAATGGATTTTCGAAACTTAAAATGTTTCTTGGAACGTGGATACCTAGAGAAAACCAGTACATCTCACATTTTCATATTCGCACACTTGTAGATGAAAATATTAAATTTTAATAATGCCGAATTTACCAATTTATTTGTTTAATTAGTGGTATAATGATTTGGTTGGTGAAAAGATGGATAAAGACGAAAGAAAACGGCATTTAATCTTAAGAGATCCCAATATATATAAAGGATTGCTCATTATTGCGATTCCTTTGATGCTTAATAATTTTATCAAGACCATTCATGATGTGATTGATGCTTTTTTTGTCGCTAGAATCCCCGGGTTTGGTACAGAAGCAGTAGCATCCATTCAGCTTACCTTCCCCGTTATGTTCACTTTTATTTCACTTGGTATTGGTTTAAGTGTTGCAGGGACTGCACTAATCAGTCAAAATGTTGGATCTGGGCAATTTGAAAATGCACGAAAATATGCGAGTCAACTTGTCACTATTTCACTATTTGTAGGTATTCTACTAAACATCATTGCCTATTTTGGAGCACCTTATATTCTTCAATTGATTGGAGCTGAAGGTTTCACTTTGGAAAACAGTGTGAAATACGTGCAAATCAGATCATTTGAACTCCCTGTTGTCTTTGTTTTCTTTGCATTTACATCAATCAGGCAATCAAGCGGTGACACGATCACACCTGTAATCTATGGTATCATCACAGTAATTCTCAATATCATTCTCACTCCCATTCTGGTCTGGTACTTCAATTTAGGTGTTCCAGGTGCGGCATTTGCAACCTTGATTGCGAATATTGTAATCATGCCAACAGGACTTATTCAACTATTTAGAGCCAAGTCGGGTATCGTCATCAGATGGAAATACCTAAAACTAGATGCTGAAATCAGTTCACATATCATAAGAACAGCGATCCCTGCAGCGTTTGGACAAGCTTTTACAGCCATTGGATTTGGCATCATCAATGCCATCATTCTTTCTTATGGAGATGCAACTGTTGCCGCCTTTGGTGTAGGGAATAGACTGAGTAGTATCGTCTTGCAGCCAGTCATGGCTATTGGTGGTGTTTTAGCAACATTCATGGGTCAGAATATCGGAAACCAAAACATCAATCGTGCTAAAGAAAGCTTTAATAAAGCCATGAAACTATCTGTTGGTATGATGATTGTAGGAAGTTTGATCTTCATTAATTTCAGAAGTTGGTTTGCAAGTTTCTTTATACAGGATGATCCATATGCATTGTCTTTGACCAATGAATACATGTTGTATCTTTTCATGGGATTACCATTAATGGCAATCTTTCAAAACTTTATGGGTGCATTCAATGGAACAGGCAATACAAAATACACGTTTATGATTTCAATCACCAGATTGTGGTTCATGCGTATACCTTTGGTATTTGCAATCAAGTATTTTACAGATCTAGGTAGTGCTGGTATATGGTATGCTATGCTCGCAAGTAATATCTTAATTGCTTTTGTGGGGTATTTCCTATACAAGCGTGTCGATTTCATACCCAAGATTCATATTGATCGAAATTCAAAGCGAACACTAAAACCAACACAAACATAAAAAAGAGCACTCAGGTGCTTTTTTTCATAAAACATCTGCTTGCTATTGAGTTTTTTATAAAAGTTTTGCATAATTAAATTAATAGGCATCCGTTGTTTTACTTCTTGGCGAAAGGAGTTTGACATGCGCGACAGATACAAGTTCAGAGAACAGATGAAAAAGAAAAGCAGATTGGAAATCGTTAAGTCATGGATGACTTCTTTTGTTGTTGCTGCAAGTGCGATTGTGGTAGCTGTCACTGTCATTCCTACAAGCCCGAAAGCTGAAATAAACAGACTTCAAACTTTTGAAAACCAAGTCGTCTATCAAGTGGAAATCACAGATGAAGACAATGCCATTTTGTTGGATACCTTGGAAGTCAGATTAGACAATCAGTTTGAGAATTACACACAAGATTTGAGTCTTGGAGTGAATGTCGGCATCTTTGAAAATCTATCACCGGATACCAGTTATCAAATGAGTATCCTAGGAGATAAAGGATTTGGAAAAGAAGTGCTTGCACACCAGGTGGTCCAAACTGAACCGAAGAGTGGTGGCGCAATACTTTCCTATCAATTGATGGATTCGGTTGATCCCTATCAACCAGTATATGACATGTCAATCCTCTTATCTGATCCATTAAGTGAGTATACAAGTGTAACACTTTATTATGGTGTCATCTATTTTCAAGAAACAGAACCTTATAGCTACACAGCAATGCCTATCAGTAATGGCTTATCGACTGTTACACTAGATCAGATTTATCAACTTAATGTCCAGGTTTATTGTTACCTAGAAGCCACACTTTCCAATAACGATACGATTATCCTTGATGAATTGACTTTTAGTACACCCGTTGATTTTGAGATCTATTATTATCTGGAACAAGTCTCAGATACACAAATCACTTTAAGTCTATACCCTGAATTCTATATGTTCAGTCATGTAACCTATGAGTTTAAACTCTATAAAGATGGCTTGGTTGCGGCAACAAAGTCCTTCAGCTCTGATGATCTTTCTGATCCATATATGCAACAGGATGTCAGAATTATCTTTGATCATTTAAGAAAAGATACACTCTATGAACTTGAGGTGTCGGCATTTTATCAGAATCCGTATACCTTGCAAATGGAAACGAAAACTGCTGAACTTATGGAGATCAGGACACTCCCTGCATTTAGTTACTCGTTTCAGATCACTACATATGATCTTTATTATGAAGTGACAGTGCTATTAACTGATCCAAATCACAATTATCAAAATGTTTATTATGAACTTTATGAAACTGGAGGAGAATTTGATAATTACATTACCGGTGAAAATTTCGGATTCACACCTATTGGTGAATCTAAGACAACCACCTTCACGATTGATAAAAATAGTAATCTGCCCTATCGAATCGATATCGGCGTCATGAATGAAACCAATACCATTTATCATCAAATCATCGATCAAATTGATGTGAAAGAATAGGAGAAAAATATGAAATTCAAAGAGAAGTCTAAAAAAGAAAAAATTAGTTTTATCATTGTTACAGCAATCATCGTTGTTTTCTTGTTTCTAGGTATGTTTGCAAGTCTGCTATTTCCAGGGACAACCTTTGCTCAAGTGATTAATAACAGCATTGGAAAATTTTTCAATCTCATCGATTTTTTCACCAATAATTATGTTACGATTCTAGAAAGTATCGCGATTCTGATTTTTGTCTGGATCTTGAACAAAATCTTGCAGCTTCTTGTTCCGATTGTAACGAAGAAAGGACAACGAAGCGAAACTATTGGGAAACTATTGAGCAGCGTGGTTAGATATATCATTGTCTTGGTTGCAATCTTCCTCGTTCTAAGTGCATGGGGTGTACAAACACCAACACTTCTTGCTGGCGCTGGTATTTTAGGTCTTGCCATCAGTTTTGGCGCACAAAGTTTGATTGAAGATATTTTCTGTGGTTTGTTCATCATCTTTGAAAAGCAATTCTCCGTAGGAGAAGTCATTCAATTGAATGATATGAGAGGTACTGTGACCGAAATTGGTCTTAGAATTACGAAGTTAGTTGATCGTAATGGTGACACCTTGATCATCAATAATTCTGACATTCGTGGTGCCATCAACACTTCAACAGATCTCTCACAATCTATCTGTTTAATTTCTATCGGGTATAACGAAGACTTGAAAAAAGTTGAAGAACTTATTCAAAACCATCTTGAAAAAGTGGCAGCAGCTGAACCGCTCATCAAAAAAGGGCCTTATTATACAGGAGTTGAATCATTAGGTGATTCATCTGTTGTTCTAAGAATACTTGCAAGATGCAATGAATTAGACAAATATAAGGTTGCACGTTCGATGAACCGGGAATTCAAACTGCTTTTTGATGAGCATCATATCAATATTCCATTTCCACAACTTGTGGTTCATCAAGAAGAAAATCAAAAATAAAATGGCCATCCGGCCATTTTTTATTGCAAATATGCAGTTACAATCGTATCGATTTCAACAAGTCCAGCTTGAAGATCGATTAAGAATGTATTTCTAAAGGTCAAAATATCTTTGATTTGTTCGAAATCACTAATGATCAAATCCAATGAATCAAGATTGAAGTTTGCTTTAATGTCATCGACAAGAGCTGAAACATCACCAATTGTATCCTTAATTTCTAACTTTCTCAATCCAAATTCAAGTCTAAGTCGTGTCACAGTTTCTTTATCTTGATCTGTTAAACTCAATTCATTATCTCTGAATGAAGTGACATGATCTTTAAGTGTCTGATAAGATGCTTTAACTTCCTCCACACGCGCAACATTATCTTGATGGATTGCTGCTACCTCATCAAATAATGAAAGAATCAAATCAATCTTTTCGCGATTCGTCATCTCATCGCCAGTAGTAAGTGTTGTACTGAGTGTGACCACTTCACTCGAACTCAATGATTGAATCATCTGATTGTTGACTTGATCACTTGGAACTGCTTCAAATCTTTCAGCGATACTAATCTGATCGCTCACTGTTCTTTGGAATAAACCAAGTTCATCTGTTGCTGTGCAGGATGCAAGCACCAATCCAAAGACTAACACACTTAATCCCAACCATAATTTTTTCATTTCAATAACCTCCTTTGATGCCTCAACTTTATCAATTTGATCTAATTTTGACAAGAAAACGTGGTCTATGTTGCCAAAAACGGTCCTTAAGTTGCTAAAAGTAAGAAAATTAATAATAAAATATTGACAATAGTGTATGACATACAGTATAATGCAAGTGAGGTGATCATATGGATAACACATCTTTATTATCGAGTCTGGTTGTCGAACTCAGAAGAGGTACACAAATCATAGCAGTACTCAGTCAACTTAAAGAAAACCAATATGGCTATTCTTTATTGCAGAAACTGGAATCGATTCATGTATTAATTGAAGCAGGTACACTCTACCCACTGCTAAGAAGACTTGAATCTCAGGGGTTGCTTAAAAGCGAATGGGATACAACAGAATCCAGACCAAGAAAGTATTATAGTTTAAGTGAAACGGGATATGAAATTTACGAGTCACTTAAAAACGAATGGACGCAATTAACGAAAGAAATGGAACACATATTTAAGGAGGATCAAAAATGAAAAATATGATTGAACGTTATGTTTATGATGTCATGAGAAGGCTTCCTGGTGAAAACAAGGAAGAAATTGAAAAAGAACTTTATGCGAATATTGATGATATGCTAGGTGAAGATCAAAGTGATGCCCATATCGAAGCAGTGCTTTTAGAGATGGGTGAACCTAGAAAACTTGCGCTTCAGTACAAAACCAAGCAAAGATACTTGATTTCTCCTCTTTATTTTGATGATTATATTAGAGTTCTTAAACTGGTGATGATCATATTCCTTTCTGTTTCATTGGTCATTAATTCCATAGACTTGGTCGTCAATTATGAAGTTGGTACCTTTACTGAAATGTTTACTCAAGTGTTTACAAAAATCTTCGATGGTATTGTCAATGCTTTAGTTCAAGCATTTGCTTGGGTTACTGTTGTCTTTTTCATGATTGATAGAGCAGAAGATAAAAACATCAAACGAACTTGGAATCTTGAAAATTTACCAGAAATCCCTAAGAACAATGATGTAGAAATCAAAAGATCAAAAGCCATTGCTGGATTAGTGATAGAAACCATTTTCTCGATCATATTTATTATTTTGTTATTGAATTATCTTGATTCTATCGGTATCTATGAAAATCTAGTGATGGTAGCTCCTTTGTTTGATCATGATATTGCAACAGCATTTATTCCGATCTTAATCGCTTCAACGATCTTTTCACTGATTGTCAGCGGTTTTAAGGTACTTTATGCCAAATGGAATCTCCAGATGAAAATCATCTATACTTTAGGAAAAATCATATCCGTTGTCGTGTTCCTTGTTTTTATCAATTACCCCAATCTGTTTAATATCCTGATGTTTGATAAGATTGCAGAGTATTTGAATAAAACAACAAGTGAAGTAATCAATGGGTTCAATTCAGGTCTTGTTGGTTTCTCAATCTTTCTTTCAATCGTCGTTGGTATTGATTTGATCACAACATGGCTTAAACGATCAAAGTCCAAAGTATAAGCAAAAGTCCAATCTTCAATTTAATCGAAACATCTATGCTATTCTGTACGTATTTATACTATAATAAGGGTAATACGAGGTGACTTATGTCGAAACTAAGAGATAGAATCATCAAAGCAAAAAGCATGATTAGCATCAAAACTTACAAAAGGCCGTTAATATACATTCTGATATTGATGGTTCTTTTGAATATCGTGATCTTGGCAGTTGCTGCTGGAATTGCACTCATGATTGATGATACATTTGATAATTTTTTCGATGCATTTGCCAACGGTAGTGTGAAATGGATGCTTGCGCCGAATGCGATACTTTCCATCCAGAATCCCAATCTGCTGATTTTGGCTGTTGCTGTTTTGGTAACAGGCGTTATATTGTTTTCTGGAACGATCATTGCACTGACAACCAATGCCATTAAAGAATATGTACAGAAGAAGAACAGCGGTTCAGGCAAAGTGCACCTGGATCAACATATTGTTGTCCTCAATTGGAACAGTAAAGTTCCTGAACTTGTATCTGATTTGCTTTTTATAGAAAACCATAACATCACGGTGATGATTCTTGCAGATATTGAAAAGAGTTATGCTGAACGACAAATCGTCAATGCTATTCATAAGAATAAGAAGATTTATCATATTGCAAAGCTCAATGTACTTGTTAAAAACGGGGATCCACTTCTAAGAAGTGACCTCATGGATATCGCTATAGAAAGATCAACGAGTATTCTGGTCATGAATCCCGATGATCATGAAACCATCTATAAGGATATGTCAAAAAGTGATCTTGCAGTACTCAAAGTCATTCTTGGATTGGGATCGATAGATTTTCATTATCAGCCACCAATTGTCGTTGAAATCAAGCATATTGAAAGTAGAGAAAAAATCCTGACATTAGCTAAAGTTGTAGAAAACTTGAGACATCACTTGATTATGCCGATTTGTTTTGACATGAGACTGGGTCAGATCATTGCTCAAACCCTCATCGAAAATCGAATTGAAGATGTTTATTTGGCATTATTTTCTTTTCAAGGAAGCGAAATCTATGCCCTTTCCGATACAACATTTGAACAGTGTTTGAAAGAAAATGCATATGCCATTCCTTTATCAAGAAGTGATGATGCATTGTTTGTGCTTTCTCCAGACAATGAGATCAAGGGAAAGAAATCAGCACATCAACTTGAACCTATTCCTCTTAAATCCAAAAAATGGAAAGAAGTCACCACATCACAAATCTATATCATTGGCAAAAACAACAAACTTCAGTTCATTCTGGAATCCTTGAAACAATATGAGAAAATTCATGATTCCTTGTTTCATGCATCATGGGTGAAAGATGATGAAGTCAAGAAACTTGTCGAAACCCTAAATGCATCCAAGGAACCAGCATCCATTCTTTTGCTCAGTGATGAGTTTCAATCAGATGATTCCTTAGATGCCAATGTCATTGATAATCTCATATACCTAGAAGGTCATCTGACAAACAAGCATGTACATATCATTGTTGAACTCCTCAATCCAAAAAATGATCCGATTGTTAAAAACTTCAACATCAATAATACGATCATCTCCAATAAAATCATCTCTTTGTTATTGACTAAACTGGCACTTTACAAAGAAACTTCATCATTTTATGATGATTTGCTAACAATTGAACCCGATGGAGAAAAAGTCGATCAACTCGCGATCTCTATCATCAAAGCCAAATCTTGTTTGGATGCAGCGTTCCCACTCGTTTTTCAAACCAAGAAACAGATGATTGAATCCATCTATCATGCTGTGAATGAACAGTATATGATGTTAGGTTATTTCCATGAAGAAAAACTTGTGATTCTTGAAGGTGATCTTCATGCACTTCGTGAAGTTCAATTGGAACAAGATGATCAACTGATTCTGATAAGAATATAAGCATATCCCTGACGATTGATCCTCACCTTTGTTAAAATAAAAGTATCAAGAACTAAGGAGGAACATGATGAACGTCTATGATTTCAGTATCAAAAATACAAACGGACAGGAAGTTTCCTTAAAAACGTATGAAGGAAAAGTATTGCTGATTGTCAATACAGCAACCAAATGTGGATTTACCCCACAGTATGAAGGTCTTCAAGAACTCTATGAAAAGTATAAAGATAAAGGATTTGAAATCATTGATTTGCCATGTAATCAGTTTTTAAATCAGGCACCAGGCAGTAACAAGGACTTAAAGTCATTCTGCGAATTGAACTATGGCACGACATTTGAAACGTTTGGAAAAATCGAAGTCAATGGTAAAAATGCGCATCCGCTTTATGTCTATCTCAGAAATCAAGTTCAAAAAGATATGACAGGCAACAGAAAGCCAAGTTTTCTATCCAAACTGGCAACATCAGATCGGATCAAATGGAATTTTACGAAATTCTTGATTGATCAAAATGGCAAAGTCATTCAAAGATTCGCACCAAGCTTCACACCAGGCAAGATTGAACCATATGTTGAATCCCTCTTAAAAGAAAAATAAGGCACAAATGTGTCTTTTTCTTTCATTTCATGGGCTTGATATTCACATAAAATATGAAAATGTAAGCGTTTTTTCAAAACCTCTTTATTATCATATATTTATATGATAGAATAAACGTAGAAGCATCAATTAAAAGGACGAGCTATGCGTATAGAACACCATCCCATCTTGGCATTTCCGAAAAAAGAAAAGATTTTTTTTATGTTTGAAGGTCAAAAAGTGTACGGGTTTGAAGGTGATACAATCGCCTCTGCACTTCATGCGCTTGGCATTCAAACACTGAGCTATAGTATTAAAGAACACCGCCCACGCGGTTTTTATTGTGCCATTGGCAATTGTGCATCTTGTAACATGGTCGTTGATGGTATCCCCAATGTCAGAACTTGCATTACGATGTTGAAACCTGGCATGGTTGTCGAACGACAAACCAATAAGGGGGTTATCTTATGATCAAGAAAGATCTCATCATTATTGGTGGTGGACCATCGGGATTATGTGCTGCAAAAACCGCATTAGGTGCAGGACTGAAAGTTCTGATTCTAGAAAGAAATCCAAAAATAGGTGGACAACTTGTCAAACAAACCCATAAGTTCTTTGGATCAAAAGAGCAATATGCCAAAACCAGAGGTTTTGATATTGCCAATAAGCTCATCGACGATATCATCACACACGAAAATCTAGAAATCCAAAATGAAACAACTGTTGTTGGTCTTTATGATGACCATGTGGTGACAACACTGAAACATGATGTTTATCAAAAGTATCAGGCAAAAGCATTGATTGTTGCTACTGGTGCAAGTGAAAAGTTTCTTGCTTTTGAAAATAATGACCTACCAGGCATCTATGGTGCTGGAGCAATCCAGACACTCATGAATAACTTTGGTGTTTTACCAGGACAGAAAGTTGTTATGGTTGGTAGTGGGAATATCGGATTAATCGTGAGCTATCAGTTGATGCAAGCTGGCGTTGAAGTCAAAGCGATTTTGGAAGCCTCACCAACCATTGGTGGTTACAAAGTCCATGCATCCAAAATGAGAAGATTAGGTGTTCCTATTTTGACTCAAACAACAGTCAAACGCGCCATTGGTGATGAAAAGCTTCAAGCCATTGAAACGATTAAGCTTGATCAAAATTGGCAAGAAGTTCTTGACTCATCACACATCATGGATGTTGATGCGCTCTGTATTTCTGTTGGCTTATCACCGATGCATCAGCTTTTATCCATGGTTGGTGCTGAAACCAAGTTTGTATCCGAGTTGGGAGGATTCGTTCCAATCATCAATGATAGACATGAAACGACAGCTAAAGGTGTCTTTGTTTGCGGTGATGCCGTAGGCATCGAAGAAGCAAGTAGTGCGATGATGGAAGGTTATCTGACAGGCTTATTTGTCAGTAACTATCTTTCTATGCCTCATCCAGAAAGCACCAAACTGATTACTTATTATGAAAATCAACTTTCCATCTTGCGTGATGGACCTTTTGGAATAAAGACCAAAATTGGTCTGAAGAAACTAAAAGGAGGAACTGAACATGCTCAATAAGACGGGTGTACCTACAAAAGAACAAGTCCTTTCTCGTTTCTTTGATCAAGAAGTGATGATCAAGCCTAAAGCCATCTTAGAATGTTATGAAGATATTCCTTGTAATCCTTGTGAAACAAGTTGTCCATTTGATGCAATTGTCATCGGTGAAAATATCAATACACAACCCCAACTCATACCTGATGTATGTACAGGATGCGGTATTTGTGTGACCAGTTGTCCTGGACTAGCAATCATCGTTGCCCAATTAGTGGGTGATCGTGCTGTCTTTAAAATCCCTTACGAATTCTTGCCAGTTCCTCAAAAAGGTGAAGTGTGGTTAGGGATCAATCGTCAAGGTAATGTGATTTGTGATGCTAAAATTGAAAGCATTCTATTAAATAAAAAACAAGATCATACGGCATTGGTCACTGTTTCAGTACCTGGCCTTTATCTGCATGATTTTGTTACCATACGGAGCAAATCATGAGCAAGGATAAAGTGATCATCTGTCGTTGTGAAGACGTCACACAAGACCAGATTCAAGATCTTTTGAAACAAGGCTATACGACGTTTGAAGATTTGAAAAGATTATTGCGTGTAGGCATGGGACCATGCCAAGCGAATACATGTGGACATTTGATTCAAAAAGAAATCAGCAAGTTTCTAGGTGTTCCTGTTGAATCCGTTCCTGTTCACAAAGTCAGACCACTGACCCTAGGTGTCAAATTAAGCTCGATTGCGGAGGCACAAGAAGATGAAAGCTAATATGGTCATTATCGGTGCTGGCATCAGTGGTGTATCGATTGCCTATAATCTTGCAAAAAAGGGCGTTAAGGACATTGTTGTGGTCGATCAGGGATATTTTACCAATGGCGCAACAGGACGCTGTGGAGCCGGTGTTAGACAGCAATGGGCGACTGAAATGAATTGCAGACTTGCAAAAAAAAGCATCGAATTCTTTGAAAATGCTAAAGAGACGCTATCATATCCTGGAGATTTGGAGTTTAAGCAAGAAGGCTATTTAATTCTTGCAACCACTGAAGATGAAGAAAAGCAGTTTAAAAAGAATGTTGAATTACAGAATCGTTTAGGGATTCCTTCAAAAGTTTTATCTAAAGCAGAAGCAATCGAGATTGTTCCTCATCTTAATCCAGATGCTTTCTTGTCAGCAACGTTCTGCAAAACAGATGGTCATCTGAATCCATTCAAGATGACGGAAGCCTATTACCTTGCAGCGCAGAAACTAGGTGTCACTTTTCATTTCTATGAAACAGTGAAAACCATTAAGACAAATAAGAATCAGATTGAACAAGTGATTACTGATAAAGATGTTTATGAGACAACAATTGTCATTAATGCTGCTGGCGGTTACGCCAAAGAAATTGGTACAATGGCTGGCGTGGAGATTCCCGTTTATTCTGAAAACCATGAAATCTTGGCAACCGAACCTGTTGAAAAGATGCAAGGACCTATGGTCATGTCATTTTCGAAAAACATCTACTGTCAACAAGTTCCTCATGGCGCATTTTTAATGGGACGCAGCGATCCCGATGTCAAAAAAGGTCATGACACTGAATCGACATGGAAATTTTTAGATGAAATGTCGAAAACCGTTGTTGACATCTTGCCGAAGATAGGAAAACTCAGGGTCGTGAGACAATGGGGAGGCTCTTATAACATGTCACCTGATCGCCAACCCATCATTAGTGATACCGATCAACTCGACGGTTTCTATATGGCTTGCGGATTCTCAGGACATGGCTTTATGTTCGCTCCAATGACTGGACTATTGCTAAGTGAAATGATACTCAAAGAACCAAGATCGATGGATATGTCGTTTTTACATCTCAATCGATTTAAAAATACAGATCATCAAGACATAGAAAAATCTGTTGTATAGAAAGGAATGATAATATGTCAATTTATACCTACCAAACAGAACCACTCACCGATTTTACCGACAAAAAAAACCTTGAAAAGTATGAGGATGCATTAAAATTGGTTAATGGCTATCTCGGACGTCACTATGATTTGATCATTGACGGAAAGCGAGTACGTACTGAAAAAACAATGTCTTCACTCAATCCTGCCAATCACAAGGAAGTGATTGGAACAATCTCACAGGCATCAAGAGCAGAAACGGATATGGCAATAGATGCTGCACTTCGTGCTTTTGAAACATGGAAATTCGAAAAGCCTGAAGTTAGAGCAGATGTCCTATTTAAAGCAGCGAACATCATTCGCAGAAGAAAATTTGAATTCAGCGCGCTGATGACCAAAGAAGCTGGTAAACCATGGCCAGAAGCGGATGCAGATGTTGCTGAAGCGATTGACTTCCTTGAGTATTATGGCAGACAAATGCTCTCCTTATCGCGGATTGATGATGTTGTTCTTAGCAGAAGAAATATGGAAAGAAATGAATATACTTATATTCCATTAGGTGTTGGTGCAGTCATCACACCATGGAATTTTCCTATGGCAATCCTCACAGGTATGACAACTGCAGCGATTGTTTCCGGTAATACCGTCTTATTGAAACCTGCAAGCACCACTCAGGTCATCGCTTATAAGTTCATTGAAGTTCTAGAAGAAGCAGGCATGCCAAAAGGAGTTGTCAACTTCATTCCCGGCAGTGGCGCCATCATTGGAGATTATATTGTTGAGCATCCAAAAATCAGATTCATTTCTTTCACTGGATCGAAACAAGTCGGTATGGGCATCTATGAAAAAGCAGCCAAAGTCCATCCAGGACAAATTTGGCTTAAACGTGTGATTGCTGAAATGGGTGGTAAGGATGCCATCATCGTTGATGATGAAGCAGATCTTGATCTTGCAGCAGAAGCGATTGTTAAGTCTGCATTTGGTTTTTCAGGTCAAAAGTGTAGTGCATGCTCAAGAGCAATCATTCATGAAAAAGTCTATGATCAAGTCATTGAGAAAATGGTCAACATAACCAATAGTCTTAAGGTCGGTAATCCTGAAGATCATAAACATTTCATGGGTCCAGTTAATGACAAGAATGCATTTAATAAAATCACATCTTATTTTGAAATCGGAAATCAGGAAGGCAAACTGATTGCTGGTGGACAAGCAGATGATTCAACTGGCTATTTCATTGAACCAACTATCTTTGCAGATCTAGATCCTAAATCCAGACTGATGCAAGAAGAAATTTTTGGTCCTATCTTGGCTGTTTCAAAGGTTAAATCCTTTGATGAAGCCATCGAAGTAGCAAATAACACAGAATATGGACTCACTGGATCAGTCATATCCAATAACCGGATGCATCTAGAACAAGCAAGAAGAGAATTCCATGTAGGAAATCTCTATTTCAATCGTAAGTGTACAGGAGCGATTGTCGGCTATCAACCATTCGGCGGATTTAACATGAGTGGAACAGATTCAAAGGCTGGCGGTCCAGACTATCTGATCTTGCATATGCAAGGTAAAACCGTATCTGAAGCATTATAAAAAAAACAAGACATGCTCAATTGGGCATGTCTTTTTATTTGAAAAAGTGTCTGATGGATTTGAGAAACAAGGTTGATACAAGTAAATCTGCAGATCCTCCAAAACTAAGATCATGATCGATCGCGTATTTCGTAAACCTGATCAAGTCGGTGCTGTCATTAGGATTGATCTTTTCAATGTCAGTTTTAACCTTGAGATAAAAAGGATATGATTTAGCGCGTTTGAGAAAAACCGTGTCTTCAGATACTAAAATCAAGTGAATCAAGAGTTCATGCAAAGGATGACCTGAGGTAATTGTTAATAATAAAGCAGATTGAACGGATGGACATCCATTTTTAACTTCACCACGAATCCCTGATAATCCATGAAAGAGGTAAGCATTCTTTCCTGCTGTATCAGGGCTTTCTTCAAAGTCATTAAAGATTTCTCTTGTCATTTCTTTGATGTTTTGAAAAATCATTGAAAACGGTTGGTTTTGTCTTAAGGTGTATCCTGATGATAAGATAATAAGACCGAGTATAAAGATTAGTCCCTTATAAGCATTGATACCTTGTGTTGCATTGAGCATTAACTTTTCAGCTTTAATACCCAAAGGACGTGCAAGGAAGAAGAGATCTGAAAGGTTATCAGAAGTATAGCCCAAACTGAATAAACTAGAAAAATAAGGCATGATGGCATCTTGAGCTTTGATCATGAGGTCATAATCCATATCAGGATGTGATCCATGGGATGTTGGTGTGACCAGACCGAATTTATGTTCTAAATTCAGTTCTTTCATCATGGCATCTTTAATGGCATCTTCCATTTCTTTCTTTAAGAAATCAAATACAGAGATTTTGACGAATGCAAGTAAGTCAGTGAGTGGATGCGTTTGATTTCTTACACACTGGGCTGCAGGTAATTCACATAAATAACACTGTCTTGGGGTGTATCCCAATGACTTTCTGGATAAGGAAACAGGATAACTATCAAAAACATCGAGATCAATGAATCTGCCCAAGGGATGTGTATCTTCAAGATGGATCATCTTTTTTTTAAATTCATTGGCATCTGAAGGAACCAAACTTATGAGTTGATAAGGTCCGTCAGCACTTTCAAATGGTGTTGATGTTAAAACTGAAAATGATGTTTGAATCAGGTGATGAAAAAGGCGCACCAAAAGATGCGCTTCTGTGGTGTTCTTGTCAGGACCGGGAATGTTTGGTTTGATCAGTAACACCAGGTTTTGACTGGAGACGCAAGATTCGATTTCCTTAAGTCTATCTTCACGTGCTGAAAGAATGGGATCAATCATGAAAAAGTGCCTGTCCTTCATCGGAGATGAGAAATGCATATGTTGCATCAGGAACAAGATTTTTAATGGTATCATAATCTTTTGCTTTGGCTAGTTTTCTAACCAGTGATGCACTGATGGGGTAATCATTTTTTTCAAGTCGTGGAATTAATTTCAGATGATCATCTAATATCGACTGCATGGTTTGATTGTATGCATGAGTCGTCTGATCAAAAGGTTCAGATCCGACATAACGTTTATCAATACCAAAAATCGGCATAAAATGATGTTTGAATATTGCGATATCAAGTTCCATGTACGCTTTTGATTGATCATTTAGTTCCTTAAGAAAGTAAGTTGGAAAGGTAGCTGAAGAAATAACATATGGGGTTGATGGAAGAACTACTACATTCTTGAGATGTTTGGTTGCATTTTTGACCAAATCCATTCTGACATCAAATGAGAAGACGGATTTGTTTTCTTCAACAAGAAAAAGAAGCACATGATCATTTTCTTTTGCACACGTTTCAATGAGGTAGAGATGTCCATTGGTGATGGGATTGCAATTCATGACAAGTGAAGCAATTGACCCTTGCATGTTAGGAAGTTTTCTTTTCATATCTTCTAAACGTTCATCAATGGTATAGACATCATTTTCAAACAAGACGATATTCTCAGTTTTTTCAACAATCTTGAATGCATAATCAAGAAAATATTTCTGGTTTGACGGTTTAGTATATAAAAAGTATTTTTGATAATTAAGATCTCTGAGTCGTTCAATCAATCTGATGAGGATGTCTCCAGTTAGATTTTGATGTTGATAATCTTGATCTACTGCAATCATCTTGATGACATTTTCATAGATGGATCCGGTTGCCACTAAGTGATTCTGATCATAAAATCCCAATGTAAAAGAGACCTTGTCTTCATAGAAGAGGCCGTTTTGGTCAAGTAATGCTTTGACATCATCGATTTCAGATTTGGATTTGATATCAATCAGAGTGTATGCCATGTTATTTTCCTTTGAGTTTATGAATGCCATCGATGATCGATCCGTCACGATAACGTATGACACCTACCAAAGCCTCGTTCTTTGAGGTTAATTTTGGACGTCCTGTCATGGCAATCGCAGTATCAATTAAGGTATCAATCGTTACAATTTTCAAATGCGAATCCTTTAATTTTTCCAAAAGGTCTTTTCGATTGGGGTGGATGGCAATGCCTCGTTCTGTAACGATGCAATCAACCGTTTCTCCTGGTGTCGTGATGACATCAATCGTCTTCTTGACAATTGGTAATCTGGATTTGATCAGGTTGGTTGTGATGATGGTGAGTTTCGCACCATAGGCTGTATCCGAATGTCCACCTGAACCACCGATAATCTTGCCATGAGAGTCAGTAGTCACATTGACATTGAAGTTTTCATCGACCTCAGTTGCCCCAAGAATCACGACATCCAGATCGTTTACAATAGGGAGATCTTCATTTGGATTTGCGTATTTTGATGCACTCATCAAGAGATGATTTTTGTTTCGATTCAAAGAAGCAATCGCCTCATGATCAAAGCATTGAACATCGTATAATCGCTCAAATAAGCCAAGTTCATGCATCTCAACAAGATACCCAGTGATACCTCCAGAAGCGAAGGATCCTTTGATTTGGTATTTAACCATCTGTTGCTTTAATTGTTCAGCAACAGCGATACTTGTACCACCGGCACCCGTTTGAAAACTCATACCATGCTTGATGAATCCAAGAGCATCCATCAGTTTGACGGTGTCCTTTGCAATCTTGAGTTGAACAGGATCTTTGGTTGGTTTGGTCGTTCCTGACACGATTTCTTTTGCAACACCAAGTGAATCTACATGAATGACATAATCAATATATTCAGAAAGAATTTCAGGATTTTCAACATGTTCAATCAGATGATCGGTTAGAACAACTTTATGTTGAGCGTATTTCATATCAGCAATTGCATAACCCAAAGCACCACAAGCACTTTGCCCAAGTCGACCATGACCATTGCCAAGTCTGTCGCTTGTTGGTACGCCGATGAATGCAACATCAATCATCAGTTCACCTGATTCAATGGCGCGTGGACGACCACCATGTGTATCCATCACTAAGAGTTCATCGAGATATCCTTCACCGATGACATCAGCGACTGGACCATTGATATAATTTGTATAGATTTTTGTAACTTGATGATTCTTTATCAGCTCAACAAGTGGTTCATGAACAGGAAAAATCGCACTTGGTGCAAGTGTGATCTTTTTGAGATTTCGCTTCTTGATTTCTGCTAAAACGAGATTCATGACGCCATCACCATTTCGTAAATGATGATGAAAAGAAAGTGTCATACCATCGGTGATGGGAATCAGGTCAAAAAGCTCACTTAGACTTTGAACCTGTTTGTCCATATGCTTTGTTTTGATTTCAGGTATCAAATGACGATTAAGTTTTTCACTGTGATTGTCAATACCCTGAAAGGGTATCATACCCTTAGGAATCACACGTCCCAAACTGTTTTTATTCATGTTAGAGTAAATGCCAGGCTTTGGCTTTCTTTAAAGTGATTTTCGCACGGTCAATGATTGGTTTATCGATCATCTTACCATCCACTGAAAAGACACCTCTATGTTGTTCTTGAGCAGTTTCATAAGCAGACATGATCTTGAGGGCATGATCGATTTCTTGTTGACTTGGTGCAAATGTTTCATTGATGAGATCAATTTGATTGGGGTGAATGGCAACTTTTGCAGACATTCCCAATGATTTTGCAAATAAAGTGTCCTGTTTCAATCCTTCATCGTTTTTTGTATCTGTATAGGGCGTATCAATGGCATCGATTTGATTTGCTTTGGCAGCAATGACG
>QKIB01000006.1 GCA_003249785.1 Acholeplasmatales bacterium | reverse complement strand
ATTGGTTTTGACCAATCGTGATGTGCCAAAGAAATCATTCACAAGAGCTGGTCAAGGATACCCGGAACCTTCACCACATGACAAATTCGTTTTTGACGACTATGTCAGATACGTCGGTGATGAAGTTGCCTGTGTTGCTGCAACTACAGAACAGATTGCAGATGCTGCACTGAAACTGATTGAAGTGAAATATGAACAACTCGAACCCGTCTTAGATTATGAGCAAGCAATTGATAATCCTTCTGTGATCCATCCTGAAGATGGGATTCATGACATGTTCCCCATAGGGTTTGAACCCAAACGAAATATTGCTGCATCTTATGCGATGGAAGTTGGAAATGTCGAAGATGTCCTTCGGACATGTGATGTTGTTTTAAAAGAAACCTTCTATACACAAGCCCAAGCACATGCCATGATGGAACCACATACTGTCAATGCAAGACTTGACATCCACAATCGTCTGGTTTTATATTCTGCAACTCAGACACCATTTCATGTGAGACGCATCTTATCACAAACACTAGATGTTCCACTCTCTAGAATTCGTGTCATCAAACCACGCGTTGGTGGTGGCTTTGGAGGAAAACAGGCACTTCATGGTGAAATGTTTGTTTCACTAGTAACCCTAAGAACAGGGAAACCATCAAAGATTGTTTATACAAGAAAAGAAGTCTTTGAATCCAGTTATACCAGACATCCTATGCGACTAGAAATGACATTAGGTGCCATGAATGATGGAACACTGAAGGCTATCGATTGTCATGTCTTATCTGATACAGGTGCTTATGGTGAACATGCACTGACCGTCTTTATGGTCACTGGTTCGAAGGTTTTACCACTTTACAATAAAGTCGATGCAGTCAGATTTGACGGTCAAGTTGTTTATACGAATCACGTATCTGCTGGTGCCTTTAGGGGCTATGGTGCAATCCAAGGGAATTTTGCATTGGAATCAGCTATTGACATGATGGCTGAAAAGCTGGGCATGGATCCCATTGGATTTAGACAGAAAAACATGATGCTGGAAAATGAAACTTCACCAATCTTTGAAATCATGGGTGAAGGGACAGAAGGTACAGCCATGGTCATGGAGTCCTGTAAACTTGATTATTGTGTGAAACGAGGCGTTGAACTCATTGACTGGAAACAAAAATATCCGAGAGTTGAGTTGAGCAACCATAAGATCAGAGCTGTTGGTATGGCGATTGCCATGCAAGGTAGTGGCATTCCCTATATTGACATGGGAGCTGCAACCATCAAACTCAATGATGATGGTTTTTATAACTTGATGGTTGGTGCGACAGACATTGGACAAGGCAGTGATACAATCTTAGCGCAAATTGCTGCTGAAGAACTGATGACAACCGTTGATAAAGTCGTTGTCTATTCATCAGACTCCGATCTAACACCTTTTGATACAGGAGCTTATGCATCCTCAACTACCTATGTTTCAGGTAATGCTGTCTTGAATGCTGCACAAAAGATGAAAGCATTGGTAATTGAAGAAGCAGCCAAAGTATTAAAAGCTAAACCAGAAGAAGTTCTATTTGACGGAGTCACTTTTGTATCAGGAAAAGAGGAGATCACATTATCTGAACTATCCAATAGATTAACCTATAACGAAGATCAGAAACAGTTGACAGTGACCGGCAGTTATGTCGGACATAAATCTCCACCACCATTCATGGCTGGTTTAATTGAAATTGAAATTGATGAAGAAACCTGTGAATATGATGTCTTGGATTATGTCTCAGTCGTAGACTGCGGAACACCAATCAATTTGAAATTAGCACAAGGACAAGTTGAAGGTGGGATTGTTCAAGGTTTGGGTATGGCAGGATATGAAGAGGTGAGATATGGACGTAAAGGGAACCTCTTATCCAACTCATTCCTCTATTATCACATTCCAACAACCAAGACAATTCGTAAATTAACAACAGAATTTGCTGAAAGTTATGAAGCATCAGGACCCTTCGGTGCCAAATCCGTTGGTGAAATCGGAATTGATACACCACCTGCAGCACTTGCTAATGCGATCTATCATGCATTGGGTGTGAGAATCACATCGTTACCGATCACACCAGAAAAAATATTTAATGCCCTTCGGGATAAAAAACAAAAGGAGAATTAGAACATGAAAAACAAATCGAATCTTTACATCATCTTATTTCTTGGTGCCGTATGGGGCATCTTGGAAGCGACGTTAGGTCATATCCTACATTTTCTGCCTACACTTATTTCAGGAAGTGTGATGTTTCCAATCGCAGCATCCATCATGTATATCACGTTTAACCAAACACAATCCAGACGTGCGATGGTTTATGTTGCAGCAATTGCAGTTTTAATCAAGACCGTTGATTTCTTTTTACCAGGATTACCAGCCATTAAGATTTATAATCCAATGATTGCTATTATGTTGCAATCATTTGCTATGGTTGTGTTCATTCCAATGTTTAAAAACACTTCAGTCTTTGTCAAACTGACAGGGATCACGTTGGTTGGTCTTTCATGGCGTACAGCATTTTTAGCAAATGATGCAATCAATCATGCGATTTCTGGTTTTAACTTTCCACAACTTGCTAACTTTTCGGCGATGGTTTCATTTGTCGTCTTTGCTGGTTTGATTGAAGCATTGATTCTTGGAGTGATTTTCTTTACATCCATATTGCTTAAAAACAAAGTTCAATTCAGCTACAAACCCAATTGGGTTGTTGCAGTCAGTGTGTTTGCACTAGCTATCGTATTAAACATCGTTTTATAAAAAACATCTAGAAAAGAGTTGATGTTATGAATGACCTCTACGAAAAGATCGTATCCTACAAAGCAGAAGGCAAGGATATGGTTTTAGTGACTGCTGTTGAAAAAGAAGGCGAAGGACCCGTAGAACTTGGTAAAAAATTGCTCGTCGTTGAGACAGGTGAGTTTTTTGGTACTGTCGGTGGTGGTGCTTTGGAGTATTATGCGATCAATAAAGCAAAAGCACTGATTAAGTCAAGAACCCATCTCACTGAAAAATATATGCTCGATAAAGGAAAAGTCACACCTGAAACCAAAACATTACCAATGGTATGTGGTGGTGTGGTGACCTTATTCTATGAATTCATTGGTGTCAAGAATTATGTTTACATCTTTGGTGGTGGTCATGTGGGTCAAGCACTCGTGCATGTTCTTAAGCCACTCAATTTTCATTTGACTGTCATTGATGAAAGAAAAGAAATTATAGAGAAGTTTCAAGGTGGTGATGTGGTTGAACTCAGTCATTTCGCACCTTATATTGAAAAACACGGCATCAAAGACAACAGTTTTGTTGTTGTCTGCACACCTTCCCATTTGCATGATTATCACGTCATCAACAAAATCATTGAAATGCAGTTGAAACCCAAATACATCGGGATGATGTGTTCGATTGAAAAACTAAAGGATTACCTGAAAGAAACTTATCAGAAATTTGGAAAAGATATCGACTTAAGCAATTTTTATTCACCCATTGGATTGGATTTAGGTGGAGGATCACCTGAAGACATTGCATTATCGATTGCTGCTGAAATTCTAGCGATTCACTATGACAAAAAAGGTCAGAAGCACATGAGGGAGACCATCGATGATCATAATCGTTACTGGTAAGATGAACGAAGGGAAGACAACAACGTTAAAACAGCATTATCTCAAAAACAAAAAGGGAGATGGATTCATCTCCGAAAAGAAAATGGTTGAACAACGTGTCCATAGTTTCACTTCGGTAAAGCTATCTACCCAAGAACAAAAATTGTTGATGCTTCACGAATTTTTTTATTCAGAGAATTTTGTGAGTGCTGGTAAGATAGGTCCTTATTTCATCAATTTGTTTACACTCGATTGGATTGAAAAATCCATCAGCAAGATGATTGAAGCGCACATCGAACCCATCTATTTGGATGAGATTGGCGTTTTGGAATTAAAAGGATACGGCTATGACCGAATCCTTAGAAAAATGATTGAATCCGGATTGGACCTAATTATCTCAGTTCGAGAAGATCTTGTCGCATCTGTCATTGAAAATTATGAGTTAAAGGATGTTACGTATCTCAGTGTTCGCTCATAGGAGGTTCTTATGTATACAAAAGCTCTGCTTGGTGGCAAAGTCTATTTGAAAACAGGATGGCAACAAACCAATATCTACATAGAGAATGAAAAAATCGCTTTATTGAGCGATGATATTTTTCCTGCAGAAGAAGTCATCCGTTTGGATGGTCATGAAGTGCTGCCTGGAATCATTGATCCGCATGTTCACTTTGAATTGGATTTGGGATTCATCAAATCGGTTGATGATTTTTATTCAGGTAGTGTCGCTGCAGCTTATGGTGGTGTGACATCCTATGTTGATTTTCTTGATCCGGTCGATAATGAAATCGATTTGGAAAAAGCATTTCATAAACGATTAGACCTAGCCAAAAAAAGTGTTATCGACTATCACTTTCATGCATGCATTAAAAATCCCAAAGGGAATTTAGAAGTCTTCGTCAAGAAAATGAAAGCACTCGGAATGAATACCTTGAAGCTTTTTACAACTTATTCCGATTCCAATCGAAGAACCTATGATCCTGAAATTGTTGAGTTACTTAAACTTTCCAAGAAGTATCATTTCTTGATCATGGCACATATAGAAAACGATGATTTGATTGATTTGAATCCATCATTTACGTATCGAGATCTGGCAAAGAGCAGACCTCAGGAAGCAGAAACAACAGAAGCTTTGAAACTCGCAGAGTTTACTAGACAAACCGGAGGATGGATGTATATGGTCCATTTGTCTAGTGGAAAGACTTTAGAAGCACTCATCCAAAACTATCCAGATATTTTAAACAAACATTTCTTTGTTGAAAGCTGTCCTCAATATTTTACCTTCACCAATGATGTGCTTGAACATCATGACGGGTATCTCTATACCTTTGCTCCACCTTTAAGAAGTGCACATGAAAAGGATTTGCTGTTTGCTAATGAGCATGCTGTTTATACAATTGGTACTGATCACTGTGCATTCATGAAACATGATAAGATCCATGATCATTTATCGGAAACACCACTCGGTATTGGTGGCATTGAACATGCTTTAGGAATCATGAGAAATCATTTAGGTGATGATGCCATCGAGAAGATGACATCCAGAGTTGCTGAAACACAAAGTTTAAAAGCCAAAGGTGAAATTGACATCGGATTCGATGCTGATTTGATCATCTTTAAACCTGATCAAGGGATGCGTGTTCATGGAAACCACGGATCCTGTGATTATTCGGTATATGAAAATTTGCCTACAGCTGGCAAAGTGATTTCAACCATTCTAAGAGGACAATTCGTTCTTAAAGATGGTGAATTCCTTGGTGGAAAAGGGCAGTGGATTAAAGGAAGTGATTTTCATTGATTAAAGCTATCATTAATGCAAGAATCTATGATTTTCATCAATTCATCGATAAAGGATTTATCATTTTTGACAAACAGATTTTAAAAGTTGGACATATGAAAGACTTCGTGGATGAAAACTATCAGATCATCGATGCTGAAGATCATTTGGTCATGCCTGGACTCATCAACAGCCATACCCATATTTATTCGACCTTTGCGCGCGGAATGTCCGTCCCTTTCCATCCTCAAAATTTCCAGGAGATTTTAGATCAATTGTGGTGGAAATTGGATCGAAATATAAATAATCAAACAACCTACTACAGTGGGATTGTTTCAGGTGTTGATCACATCAAAAACGGTGTGACAACGATGATTGATCATCATGCGAGTGGTATTGACATCAAAGGATCACTAGAAATGCTCAAAAGAGCCGTTTGTGATGAAGTTGGTTTACGTGGAATCTTTGCATTTGAAACGAGCGATCGATTTGATGTAGACCAAACAATTTTGGAAAATATCGAATTCGCAAAGAACAATAAAACCTCTTTCACAAGAGGACTCTTTGGATTGCATGCGTCCATGAGTTTATCCGAAGACACTCTCAAGAAAGTAAAGAAAAATCTAGGGGATCTACCCGTTCATATTCATGTTGCTGAAAGTACGATGGATGAAAGGGATGCACAATTGAAATACAAAGAAAAAATCATGAAGCGTTTGGAACGTCATGGATTACTCAATCCAGATAGCATCATCGCTCATGGCATCTATATTGATGATGAAGAAATGCAAATCATCAAAGATCATGACTGCAAAATTGCAGTCAACTTCAATTCCAATATGAATAATAGTGTCGGACTTCCTCCACTCAAAGCATTCAAGAAACACGGAATTGGCGTTATAGTTGGTAACGATGGCATTTCTTCAAGCATCACAACCGAATATCTTTCTTTATATTATGCCACACATCTTTTGGATGGCAATCCCAACGATTTTGGATTGGAAGATCTTCGTTCGATGATTCTTGAAGCTTACGATTATGCAAGTCGGTTGTTAGAAGTGAAGTTGGGAAAAATAGAATCCGGTTATGAAGCGGATTTGTTGATTGTTCCATATTTACCTCCAACACCTATACATCAGGATAATGCATTAGGTCATCTATTCTTTGGGCTTTTCAATAGTTTCAAGCCTCGATGTGTTTTTGTCGGTGGCAAGAAAATCGTTGATTATTATCAAGTGAATGAATATCTGCAAAATATCTACTATCAAGCGACGCATGAAGCTGAAAAGCTATGGCAACGCATCCAATAAGAAAAAGACTAGAGAGGTAAATGATTGAAAACCAAAACCATCACTATCGAAAAAGCAAGTTTCACACGAAAAGAAATCATGTTACAATTACTGAAATTTTATGTGCTCTGGGTTATTATTGGTGTGATTTCCAATCTGATATCGGTCATATCACAGACCATGTCGATTTTTTCAACAGCATCACTGATTTCCATTATCACATGGCTGGTCACCGGAATCTTTTTCGTCAGCATATTTGATTACTTCCTGATTATCTATCATAAGGCATCTGGACTCGTTTTTGATGAAGACGGTAAACGAAGTGAAATCACATCCAAGTTCAAAGACCACACACAGAAAATTCAGATGAAAGATGTTTATCAGCTTTTGATTCAAAGAAAGTTCACAACCAACACAGATAAAATCTTTATCAAACACAGAAAAGATGGTCGTATCAAAACGATCACGTTGATTATCAATAGAACCGATACGAAACATATCGAATACATGAGAAAATTCATACAGTAACCAAAGGAGACGATTCGATGAACTTAAAAACAACGTTTGACGGACTGATCTTAGATAATCCGTTAATGCCTGCATCAGGACCACTGGTCGGCGACACTGAAAAACTGATTTTCATGAAAGAAGCTGGTTGTGGGGCTGTTGTCACCAAAACAATATCCACGAAAGAACCACACATTCCTAAGCCATGTATCTATGGGGATCGTGATTTTGTCATGAACAGCGAATTATGGAGCGAACATTCTAAAGAACGATGGGTTAATGAGTTCTTGCCTGAATATCAAAAGGTCAAAGATCGTCCACTCATCGTCAGTGTTGGATATACCAAAGAAGATATGGATATTTTGATTCCATTACTTGATCCATTTGCTGATGCATTTGAAGTATCAACACATTATGTTGGAACTGATTTGAGTGTGATTGCAAATACAGTCAAGACGATAAGAAGCCATACAGTCAAACCGATTTATATGAAAATCAGTCCTCATATTCCCAATCCTGCTCAGTTTGCTAGAGTGATTAAGGAAAATGGAGCGAACGGCATTGTTGCGATTAATTCTTTAGGTCCAACCATGAAGATTGATATTGCATCTAGATCCATTTTATATGCACCAGAATCCGGATTTGTCTGGACCAGCGGTCCAGTCATCAAGCATCTGGCTTTGGCAACGGTTTATACGATTAAGAGAGCCGAACCAAGTTTGACTGTCATCGGTGTTGGCGGCATCCAGTCTGCAGATGATGTCATTGAATTTTTACTTGCTGGAGCAAGCGGTGTTCAGATGCTATCCGCAGCATTACTCAAAGGCAAACAACTCTATCGTAAAATCATCGAGGATTTACCTAAAAAACTAGATAAATATGGATTTTCAAGTGTTCAAGAAGTCATTGATTCAACGCTATCAAATCAAGTACGCTACGAGAGACATGTCCCAGAACTCATTGAAGATAAATGTATCAAGTGTGATCTATGCGTTAAAGTATGTCCCTATTTTGCAATCTCGATGCAAGATGTGATCACATTTGATGCAGATAAGTGTTTTCAATGTGGGTTATGTGTCGTTAAGTGTCCAACTGGCGCAATCAAAATGGAAATGGAGTGATGAGATTGGATATCAGTAAATCTGTACCTAAAGAAGATCAAGACGAAAAGGTTAGTGGACGATCTCTTTATGTCAGTGACATCAAAATGGATCATGTGCTTTATGCCAAAACAGTGAGATCCATTCATCCAAAAGCAAAAATTGAAAAGATTGAAATCCCCGAATTACCAAACGGGTATTTTGTTGTAGATTATAAAGATGTTCCAGGAAAAAATCATGTCAACATGATTTTCGAAGACTGGCCAGTCTTTGCTGAGCAGCAAGTGAATTATATTGGTGAACCGATTTGTCTGGTTGTCGGCAAAAACAAACAGACCATTGATGAAATCATTGATCAGATTAAAATCACATATAAAGTGTTGAAACCTAATTTTCAATATTCACAAAGTGTCATTCATAAACACTTTGACAAAGGGAATATCAAAAAGGCATTTACAAAACCCAAATATAAGATTTCACATACGTATGAAACAGGCTATCAGGAACAAGCATATATTGAACCACAAGGTTTTATCGTCTATCCTGAAAGTGAAGATAAGATTACACTTGTTGGTTCAATCCAATGTCCATATTATGTCAAAAATGCTGTCATTAAGACATTGGGATGTGAACCTGATCAAGTGAGAGTTATTCAACCATCCGTCGGCGGTGCTTTTGGAGGAAAGGAAGAATTCCCATCGATTATCGCTTGTCAACTTGCTGTAGCAGTTAAGAAAATTGGTCAACCAATCAAGATGATTTTCAATCGTGAAGAAGACATGGAAAATACAACTAAAAGACATCCTTCCAAAATCATCTTGACAGCTGCAATCGATGAAGATCATAAAATTCAAGGATTAAAAGCGCATGTCTCTTTAGACAGTGGCGCATTTATCGGTCTCAGTGGTGTCGTCTTATCCAGAGCGATGATTGCATCCACTTCAGCCTATACCATTGACAATCTTGATATCTCTGGTGATGTCTATGTGACCAATACGGTTCCTACAGGCGCCTTTAGGGGGTTTGGTGCTCCACAGATGATTTTTGCGATTGAGATGTTCATTCATCATATCGCTAAAGAACTAGGAATTGATCCCTTTGAATTCAGAATGAAGCATTTAGCGAAACAAGGAGATCTCACATCAACTTCTGGTCTATTTAGAGATCCGATTATTATGAAACAAATGATTGAAAAAGCAACGGAAATCTCAGATTACCACAAAAAAGTCGAAGCATATCAAAATCCTGATGTTTATAAAGGGATTGGGATGAGCTGGTTCTTGCATGGCTGCGGATTTACCGGAAGTGGTGAAAGCACGCATATTCATGCCAGAGTTAAGCTGGAAAAAGATGAAAACAATCATGTTTATGTACTGGTTGCTGCAGTGGATATGGGACAAGGTGCAAAAACAACCTTGAAGAAGATTGTCTATGAAACTTTAGGTGTCAAGTCTGAAACAGTCTCATTCAACAATCCGGATACGGATTTTGTTCCAGATTCTGGACCAACGGTCGCATCAAGAACAGCGATGATCGTTGGTGGTCTACTCGCTAGAGCGGCATTGAAAATGAAAGAAACCTGGAAGAAAGACGAAAAGATGGAAGTCATCGAAGATTATGTACAACCTGAGTATGTTAAATGGGATGAAGACTCGATGATTGGTGATGCATACCCTGCGTATTCATGGGGTGTCAATATCGTTGAAGTCGAAGTATCCAAGGTTACTTATCAAACAAAAGTCAAGCACATCTGGAGTGTTTATGACGTCGGTAAGGCGATTGATGAACGTATTGTCATGGGACAAGCCGATGGCGGTATCGCCCAAGGGGTTGCCTATGGATATTTAGAAGTGATGCAGCATAAAGACGGCAAACTGAAACAGAAGACCATGACCGATTATATCATTCCAACCTCGGTTGACATGCCTAAAACAGACACCATCATTATGGAAAATCCATTTATTTTAGGACCTTATGGTGCGAAAGGTGTTGGTGAATTAACCTTAGTTGGTGGTGCACCAGCGGTTGCATTAGCAATTGAACAGGCTATAGGTAAAAATATCTATAAAATTCCGGCAACACCGGAATATGTATTGGAGTTGATGTCAGATGAGCATTAAATTCAAACTAAACAACAAAGACATAGAACTCAATTTAGATCCATCCATGCGTTTTTTGGATGTCCTCAGAGATCATCTCAATTTAACCGGTCCTAAGGAAGGATGCGGTGAAGGAGAATGCGGTGCGTGTGCTATTCTTTTAAACGGAAAAATCATGCATAGCTGTCTTTTGCCATTGGCTAATGTGAGTGGACAAACAGTGACAACCATTGAAGGTTTTCGTGAAACCAAGCGTTATGAAGCACTCGCTGAAGCGATGGCTCATGAAGGCGGATCACAATGTGGTATTTGCACACCAGGGATGATGATTGCTGCTGAAAGCTTGCTATCTCAAAATCCAAAACCAAATGAAGATGAAATCAGAATTGGTATTTCAGGTAATCTTTGCAGATGTACTGGATATAACATGATTATTAAAGCAATTGAACGTGCTTCAAAGAAAGGTGATGGACTATGGTAAAACAAGTGATCCCCAAGACTTTTCAAGAAGCTCTGAATTATCTTTATGATGGTAGTTATCGTGTGGTTGCTGGTGGCACGGATTTGATGGTTCAAAAAAGAAGCACAGCAAACCTCCCACCTAAATTCAATACGAATATTCTTTATGCGTTTAATCTAGATGAACTGAAGTATGTCATCAAGGAAGAGCATCAGATTCGAATCGGATCAATGACTTCACTAGAAACATTACTTCATCATCAGGATGTACCACAGATATTAAAGGATGTCATTTTTGAAATGGCATCACCAGGTATCAGAAACATGGCGACCCTTGCGGGTAATATCGGCAATGCTTCTCCAGCCGGAGACAGCTTGGTTGTTTTATATTTGCTGGATGCCATCATTGTTTTATCAAGCATTTATCAAAATCGTTATTTACCTATTGAAAAGGTGATTACTGGGCCAAGAAAGACAGTGATTCAACCCAATGAAATGATCAAGGAAATCATCATTCCACTTCATGAAATGACCAAGACACAATGGGTCAAAGTAGGAGGAAGACAAGCAGATGCAATTTCAAAGGTTTCATTTGCTGGTTCAGCAACCATTGAAAATGGAATGATTATGGATTTAAGAATCGCACTTGGTGCGGTTTATATGACTGTGATTCGTGAACGCTCCATTGAAAAATTATTCAAAGAGATTTCAGTTGAATCCCTTAAGGCGGATGTTCAACCCTTATTGGCACATTATGAATCATTGATTAAACCAATTGATGATCAAAGATCCAATAAAGCATATCGACACAAAGTTTCATTAAATTTGATTGAAGACTTTATTTTGAACTTATAGATTTGGAGGTGGTTTGGTTTGGATTATGAGAAACTAATGAAAATCGCTCGAGGAGAAGTCAAAGCTGAACTGGTTTTGAAAAATGCTCAAGTGATTGATGTTTACGGTAAGACAATCGAAAAAAACGATATTGCCATCGAAGACGGTAAAATCGTCGGTGTCGGTTCTTATCAGGGCATCGAAGAACACGATCTGAAAGGTAAGTATGTTGCACCAGGTCTCATTGATGGACACGTTCATATTGAATCCTCCATGCTCACACCTTATGGATTTGCAAGAATCGTCGTTCCTAAGGGTACGACAACGATCATCGCGGATCCCCATGAGATTGCCAATGTTTGCGGTAAGCCTGGGATTGAGTTCATGCTGGATGCCAGCAAGAACATTCCTTTGAATGTATATATGATGATTCCATCCTGTGTGCCTGCGACCAAAGATGAAAACAGCGGGGCTATCGTAACCGCCGAAGACATAGAGTCTTTGATGGATAAAGATCGTGTTTTGGGATTGGGTGAAGTCATGGATTATCCATCTGTTGTTTATGGAGATTCAATCATTCATAAAAAAATTGAACTCATGCGAGGTCGCGTCATTGACGGACACGCACCAGATGTCATGGGTAATGATTTGAATGCTTATATTGCAGCTGGTGTGATGACAGATCACGAATGTACCATCAAAGAATCGATGTTAGAACGTATCAAAAGAGGAATGTACGTTCACTTGCGTGAAGGATCACAAACCAGAAATACAAGAGCTTTGTTACCTGGACTGAACAAAGACAATATGAGTCGAGTGTTATTCTGTACAGATGATAAACATCCTTTCGATATCAAGAAAGAAGGACATATCAATTTCAATGTTAATCTGGCGATTGATGCTGGAATCGATCCAGTGGATGCGATTGCGATGGCAACACTGAATGCTGCGACTTGTTATCATTTGCCTTATGCCGGAGGCATTGCTCCAGGTAAAGATGCGGATTTGTTCGTTTTTTCAGATTTAAAGCATATTGAACCTGAAACCGTTTATTTCAAAGGCAATATCGTCGCTGAAAATGATGAACCACGCTTTGAAATGGAAAATCATATCCCAAATGTTGTCCTAAACACTGTGCATTTGGATGTTGATCAGATTTCATTTGATCTCTATTTAAAATCAGCAGAGGTTAAAGTCATTGGACTGATTGAAAATAATATTACGACCAAGCAGTTGAGAAGAACTGTAAAAATCAAGGATGGCAAGTTCTTGTATGATGAAACCAAGGATATTCTTAAACTTGCAGTCATCGAAAGACATCATCACAGAAAAACAGTTGGTCTTGGACTAGTCGAAGGCTTTGGCTTCAAAGATGGTGCACTGGCAATGACTGTTGCACATGATTCACATAATCTGATTATCGTAGGTTCAAATGATCATGATATGAGACTTGCAGCAGAAAAGATTCAAGTGATTCAAGGTGGGATTGTTCTTGTTCAAAAAGGCGAAGTGATTGAATATCTACCTTTGGAAATCGGTGGTATTATGACGAACGCTTCAGAAACACATGTCCAAAAGACACTTTTGGATATGAAGGAAAAGATTATGAACATGGGACTTAGAAAAGAAGTTTCAGATCCGTTTATCTCGCTTGCGTTCTTGGCACTACCAGTCATACCAGACTTGAAATTAACCGATCGCGGTTTATTTGATGTCAATCAATTTAAAATCGTCTCCATAGAAGAGGAATGAGGGTGAAAATTTGAGCTTTATCAAGCAATACAGATGTACAGTATGTCAAAAAGTATATGAACCAGGATCCCATCTACTCACGTGTCCTTCCTGTGGAGAAAAAGGCATTCTCGATATCGAATATGATTATGAGACCATGAGAAAATTTGTGGATCGATCCTATTTTGAAAACAATCATGATTATTCCATGTGGCGCTATCTTCCATTAATGACTGTTGATAAAAAACACGTTCATCAAATGCTCAAGATCGGGTGGACACCACTTTATCAAGCAAACAGATTGCACCATAGGTTGGGAATCAAAACACTCTATATCAAAGACGAAGGTGTTAACCCAAGTGCGTCCCTTAAGGATCGTGCAAGTGGTGTAGCTGTACTTAAGGCGATGGAAGAAGGTTATGATACTGTCAGTTGCAGTTCAACAGGAAATGCTGCATCCAGTTTGGCTTGCCATGCTGCACGGATGGGATTGAAGTCGGTGATTTTCGTACCTAAACGTGCACCGATTGGAAAGGTCAATCAACTTTTGATTTACGGGTCAACTGTAATCAGTGTTGACGGTGACTATAAAGATACATTCAACTTATCCAAAGAAGCGATTGAGCATTATGGATGGTATAACCGGAATGCAGCGATCAATCCACATCTTGTTGAAGGTAAGAAGACGGTGGCATTAGAGATCGCCGAACAATTAGATTTTCAACCTACGGACTGGGTATGCGTCTCCGTAGGAGACGGATGCACCATCGGTGGTGTTTATAAAGGTTTTTATGATTTGAAACAACTTGGTCTGATTGAAAAGATTCCAAAGATTCTTGGTGTACAAAGCACAGGATGTTCGCCATTCGTTGATGCTTATAAGAGAGATGCTCCACTGCGTGAAGCTGAGGAAAACACGATTGCTGATAGCATTTCTGTTGGCATTCCTAGAAATCCGATCAAGGCACAAACTGCAGTGCTTCAATCCGAAGGATCATGGATTGCAGTGAGTGATGAGCAGATTTTAAAGACCATGAAAAGACTAGGTAAATACGAAGGCATCTTCGGTGAACCCGCAGGTGTGGCAGCACTTGCAGGACTTGATCAAGCCATCAAAGATGGTCTTATCCATAAAGAAGAAACAGTGACAGTCATCATGACTGGCAACGGACTCAAGGATCCACTTAACGCACAAAAGGCTGTTAAGCCTCCAGTCCTCATGAAACCAAACCTCAATGATTTAAAAATATACTTAAAAGAAAAAGGAGAGCACAAACATGCCTAAAGTACCATTTGGACCTACGTACGATGAGATGTTACATCCATCAACGATTGATCCTAAAATCAGAGAAAAAGCGCTCCATGCAAAAGAAGATGAATTGGATCCCATCAATTTATTCAACATCACATGGAAAAACGAAGAAAATGAAGTAAACAAGATTGTCTTACCGAAAGCATTAACGGGGGTGGACGCGAATATTGTCGTTCTACTTGGAAAATATTTCCCATCTGGGTCGCATAAAGTCGGTCCTGCTTATGCAACCTTAATTGAAGGATGCGTGGATAAAGACATCGTTCCAGGTAAACATACTATCTTAGGACCATCAACAGGTAATTTCGGAATTGGTGTATCTTATATTTGTAATCTGATGAAATACGATTCCATCGTCATCATGCCAGATAACATGAGTAAAGAACGTTATGACCGTATCTTAAGATATGGAGCAAAACTGGATTTGACGCCAGGGACTGAATCCGATGTCATCTTGACACTTGAAAGAACCTATGAATTAAAGAAGAATCCAGATTATCGTTCACTTGCTCAATTCGAATTGTTACCCAATTATAGATTCCACAGACATGTCACAGGCAACAGCGCCATTGAAGCCGTTAAAAATGTCGGAAATGGACGCATTGCGTGTTTCGCATCTGCACCAGGTAGTGCAGGAACTCTAGCTGCTGGTGATCAGATTAAGAAAGCATTTCCCGAGGCGAAAATTGTTGCACTTGAACCTTATGAATGTTCAACACTCACCAATGGTGGACGTGGACAACATCGCATTGAAGGTATCGGTGACAAGATGTGTACGCTCATTCATAATGTGCTTAATACCGATTTCATTGCTTTAATCAAAGATGAAGATTCTGTTAGAGGTCTTAAGATCATTCATGATGCACCACAGATCTTGATTGAACATGGGCTAACGCCAAAAGCTGCAGAAGATTTAAGAGAAATGTTTGGTGTCTCTTCCATCTGCAACATCATTGGTGCCATCAAGATGGCAAAATACTTGCGCTTGAGTGAAGGGGACAATGTTGTAACGATAGCAACCGATGGTTTTGATCGCTACAATAGCGTGATCGAAGATTTGAATCATCGTGTGTTGGAAACAGAAGATTTCGTGCTTCGTAGATGGTTCAAAGACATTTTCTACAAGACGAGTATCGAAGATATTGAAGATGTTAGAACTGCTGAAAGCAAGGAAAGACTTTTCAAACAAAAAGAAAACGACTGGTTGAAATTCAACTACTCGATTGATTATCTCAACCAGATGAGACAGATGAAATTCTGGGATGAAGAATATGAAAAGATTCATCATTATGACCAAATGATTAAAGAAATGCGAGGCAAAGATTTATGAGTAAGATTCCATTCAAAGAAATATTAGAAAAAGCAAATGCATACCAAAAGGATATGACCCGTTTTTTAAGAGATATGGTTAAGATTCCTAGTGAATCATGCGACGAAAAGAAAGTGATTGAACGGATTAAAGAAGAAATGATCAAAGTCGGATTTGATTCCGTATCCATCGATCCTATGGGGAATTTGTTTGGAAAGATCGGACATGGCAAACATTTGATTGCGATGGATGGTCATATCGATACAGTTGGTATCGGTGAAATCAAGAACTGGACGTTTGACCCATATGAAGGATACGAAGATGAAGAAACCATTGGTGGACGTGGAACCTCAGACCAAGAAGGCGGTATGGCTTCTATGGTTTATGCAGGTAAAATCATCAAAGATTTAAAACTCGAAGATGACTATACGCTTTTAGTTACTGCGACAGTACAGGAAGAAGATTGTGACGGCTTATGCTGGCAATACATCATTGAAGAAGACAAAGTAAGACCTGAATTCGTGGTCATCACGGAACCAACTTCATGCAGAATCTATCGTGGTCATCGTGGACGTATGGAAATTAAAGTATCCACTCATGGCATTTCATGCCATGGTAGTGCACCTGAACGTGGAGATAATGCTATTTTCAAGATGGCACCAATTCTATTGGAACTGAAAGAACTGAACAACCGTTTGACTTATGATCCATTCTTGGGTAAAGGCACACTCACAGTCAGTGAAGTCTTCTTTAGTTCACCTTCAAGATGTGCGGTTGCTGATGGATGTACTGTTTCAATTGACAGAAGACTTACACATGGTGAAACTTATTTATCAGCTCTAGAAGAAATTAGAGCACTGCCTTCTGTTCAAGCAGCTGGTGCTGTAGTTGAAATGTATACGTATGAAAGACCAGCTTATACTGGGCTTGTTTATCCAACAGATTCTTATTTTCCAACATGGGTGCTTGAAGAAGATCACGTGGTTTGTGAATCTGCAGTTGATGCATATCAGAACTTATTTGGTAAAGATCCTATTGTTGACAAATGGACATTCTCTACAAATGGGGTTTCCATCATGGGAAGACACGGCATACCATGTATCGGATTTGGTCCTGGACATGAAGAAGAAGCTCATGCGCCAAATGAAAAGACTTGGAAAAAAGATTTGGTTGAAGCATGCGCTATGTATGCAGCTATTCCACTCATGTATCTAGAAAATCTCAAAAAGGAGAATCAATAAAATGAAACCATTATTTAAAGGCAAACACTTTATCACATTGGAAGAATGGGATAAGGATCAAATTGACAAACTTCTCGAAGTTTCAAAAGAATTGAAAAGAAAATTCTTAAACAACGAACCTACACCTTATTTGACAAACAAGACGTCTTTCTTGATGTTCTTTGAAGCCTCAACAAGAACGAGAAACTCCATGGAATCCGGCATTGCGCATCTTGGCGGACATGGGACTTTCTTAGATACGTCGACGATGCAGATTTCACATGGTGAAAGTGCAAAAGACACAGCGGTCATCCTATCGTCTTATGGACATGGTATTGCTTGCAGATATTGTAACTGGGGTATTGGGAATAAGTACATTCGTGAAATGGCAAAATATGCAACAGTTCCTGTCATGAACCTACAATGTGACCTTTATCACCCTATGCAAGGACTCGCTGATTTAATGACGATTCAAGAAGTTGTTCCAACAACCAAGAACTTGAAAATATCCATCATTTGGGCTTATGCAAAAAGCCATAAGAAACCCATCAGTGTCCCACTTACTCAAATCTTGTTATTCCCCAGATATGGCATGGATGTGACACTTGCATATCCTAAAGGATATGATCTCCCTGATTGGGCAATTGAAAAAGCGAAGAAAAACGCAGAAGAAAATGGTGGACAATTCCATATCACACATAACATGGAAGAAGCATTTAAGGATGCTGATGTTGTCATCCCTAAGAATTGGGGTAGCTGGGTGAACAATCAATCCACAGCAGTCATTGACGACTTATTGGAATCCTATAAAGGGTGGAAGTGCACTGAAGACATGATTGCACTTGCAAGTCCAAATGTCTATTATATGCACGCGCTTCCTGCAGACCGCGGAAATGAAGTCGAAGATTCTGTCATTGACGGTAAACACTCCATCGTTTATCAAGAAGCTGAAAACCGTCTCCATACTGCAAAAGCAGTCATGGCAATGACCATGGGAGATAAGTAAATATTAAAAAAATCAAAAAAGACTAGCAGTGACTGCTGGTCTTTATTTATAATATATACAGGTTCTAAGTTTCATGCTATAATGAGAATAAATATCAACCATTTTGGTGACACATGAATAAATCATTCAAAGGAGAATTATGAAGAAAAGAAAATTCTTACTGATTTTGTTATACTTTTTAACTTTCATATCATTCATCATTACGATTATAGGTATTTTAGCTGTTGTAACTTATTCATCATTCCGACAAGATTATAGTAATCCTGAAGATTATACGACACAATCCATCATCATCGGTTCTATTTTTTCAGATGATGAATCCGTTTCGATATCGGATGACTTAGAAGGCGCTTATTATATTTATGGAAGTAACTATGATGTGGTGATGAACACGAATATGATGAATGAACTCAATATTGGTGATTCAATCAATATCACATACGGTCCAAAAGGATTTGGTGATTCATTCGAACATCCAATCGTGATGATAGAAAAATCAGGAACTGTTTATCTTGACTATGATACAGGATTTACCAATTGGGTGAATGATCACAAGGTTTCTTTGTTTCCAGCGATTCTTGTCATTGCAATTCCAGCAGTTTTCACTGGATTATTAATCATGAATATCAGGATCATCAAAAAGCGCACCAATCAATAAAAAAAGACACTCATTAAGCACGGGCTTAATAGAGTGTTTTTTCTTTTTCGGCATACTCTTTGAAAAGTACCAGACAGTCATTCCGATATTGTTCGGTGATGTTGAGTACCTTTTTATCCGGATTTTTCAGGTATCGATAGATGAAATCATCTCTGAACCCAATCGCTTCCGCATCCAAGGGTCTACACCCATAAACGATTTCTTTGATATTTGCCCAGATGGTTGCTCCCAAACACATTGGACAAGGATAAGCAGTTGTTACTAAGGTACATCCGGATAAATCATGCGTTCCCAATTTTGCTGATGCCATTCGAATTGCATTCATTTCAGCATGTGCAGTGGGATCATGATCTTTTAAAACAGAATTGGATGTTACAGCAATGATCTTTCCTTCAGGATCGATGATTGCTGCACCAAAAGGTCCACCAATATCCTCATTCATGGTTTTTTGTGCTTGAGTAATAGCTTTGTTCATCACTTCTTTGATATAATCATCAGTTTTCATAATAGTCCTCTCAGCGATTCAATTTGAACGGTTCTTGTGATACAATTATACAAGATTTTTCTGATTTGTTCAAACTTTCATCGAAAATAAAAAAAAGGCAATCCAACTTGGGATTGCCTATGTTATTTTATTATGCAAGTACAGTGACTTTATTATACATAATCACTGTGATTAGATCAACAAGCCATAAAATGAAGATCCCAGCAAAAATCCAAACAATTCCAGCTACAATTAAGCCAATATCATTTTTGTGTAATCCCTTAATCAATCTGTAAATACCCCAAAGAATTCCATCCAATCCAGGTAATGCAAATATCAACTTCACAATCCAAGGCAAATTGTCATACCATTTAATGATATCTTTCATTTTTAATCCTCCTCTTATTTTTATAGTTTCATTATACATCCATTTAAAAAATATGTATAAAAAAATGAAATGATGGAATCGGTTCGAAAGTCATTGACAGCGCTTTCATCTTTCGTTTATAATGGATGTAGAGTCACACAGAGGTGCAAGTTATCGGGTATTTGAACAACGTTTGAGAAGTTGGACATTCGAGTTGCTCAAAGAAGGAATAAATTGCCGAAAGTCTGGGGTTGTCCTTGCCCTACACTTGATGATTGAAGGTACACTTCAATTATTGCCATTATATTGATAATGGAGAGCTGTATATATACAGTTCTCCTTATTTTTTTCTGGGAAGGTGGAAAAACGATGATTAGAAAAATGAATATTGGCGATCAAAGATCATATCAAAGAGTGATCACTTTTGATGAGGTTAAGGCATTTGGTGCCTTGACAGGCGACATGAATGATGCACATTTTAATGTTGAATATACGAAAACAACCATCTTTAAAAAACCGATTGTTCATGGTATGTTTGTCGGCTCTCTCTTTTCAAAAATCTTTGGTATGGAATATCCTGGACTGGGTACGATCTATATTGGACAATCTTTGAAGTTCCTCAAGCCTGTTTATCCGGATATGATGCTTAATGTGGTTGTAACGATTAAAGATATTATATTAGAGAAAAATAGAGTGATTTTCACAACAGAAATCTTCAATGAACAAAATGAATGCATGTTAACTGGTGAAGCTGTACTCATGCCAAGAAAGGAAGAAAATCATGAATAAATGGATTGATAAAGAAACGTTTCAAACACTGATTCAAGATGGTCAAACCATCATGGTCGGTGGCTTTCTGACTTGTGGTACACCTGAAGTATTGATTGATTGGGTTGTTGAATCAAACAAGAAGCATTTAACGATCATCTGTAACGATGCTGGATATCCTGACAAAGGCGT
>QKIB01000018.1 GCA_003249785.1 Acholeplasmatales bacterium | reverse complement strand
GGTATATCCAGCAACTGGATCAGGTGTAGGAAGGTTAATCTCGCTTCCAACTTCCAAATGTAATGAAGATGGTTCTGTATTACCATCGATGAAATCTGTCAATGTAATGGTATATAAAATCGGATTCCATTTGGCATAAAGTGTTAAATCCATCGCTGGCATGATCGTGTAATTAAGTGGTGTAACAAGACCCATATCTACATACCACCCACCAAAGACATACCCTGTCTTGGTTGGATTGCTAGGCAGAGTGATGGTTTCTTCGAAATCAAAAGTCAATGCTGTTATGCTATTACCCCCATTTGTTTCAAATGATAAGGTATACGTATTGATTTCAAAGCGTGGTGTAAAGGACAAATCCATCGAAGGCATGACTGCAGGCAAACTATCATTCCATCCTGTAAAGTGATAACCGGTTAAAGTTGTTTCTGGTAATGTTACCCCAGATAAGTCACTGCCATAGGCATAAGGCATGGATGTTAAGACTGACCCATCATCATTATAAAAAATGAGGTTATAGATGTTTGGTGTCCATAATGCATAAAGTGTTAAATCCATCGAAGGCATTGTATCAAATACAAATGCTGTTTGATATGTCTGATCGATATACCATCCTGAAAAAGTATATCCTTCTTTGGTTGGTGCGCCTGGTTCAGTGATGGATGTCAAATAGGTTTCAGTCATCGACCCAACAGAACTACCACCCGTTGATTCAAATGACAATGTATAACTGTTCACCGTCCACAATGCGTAAAGTGTTATATCATGATCAGGCATTGCAGAAAAAGCATAAAGCGTATTTGGTTCGTTCAAATTTGAAATCCAACCAGCAAAGGTATAACCAGATTTGACAGGTTGTTCTGGTTCACTTATTGAAGAACCAAAAGCCGCAATCATTGAATCAACCGGAGAACCTCCGTTGGTTGAAAATGAGATCGTGTATTCATTGGGAATCCATTTTGCATAGAGTATCAAATCAGCTTCGGGCATAATGGTTAATTCAAAAGGTTCAGTGTATTCTTGATCAACAAACCATCCTCCAAAGGTATACCCTTGAAAAAAAGGATTACTGGGGAGTGTAATCGTCGAACCTTCCATCAGAGTCATATCCGATATGAGACTACCTCCACTCGTTGTAAATGAAATCGTATAAGACAACAAAATTTTTGACCATTTGGCATAAACAGTCACATCCGATAACTGAATCACATTGCCTATAGCATAAGGCACCGTCATTAAACTGTCTGTATACCATCCTTCAAATGTGTAACCATCTCTTTCGCCAAGTGGTAGATCATAAGTTGCTATGTCTTTAACTTTAACATCTTCAATGGCGTTGCCGCCATTGGTTTCAAAATGCACGGTGACATCTTGATTTTGACAGGAAAAAAGAAAGAATGCCATGAAAAAAACAATCATTAGTTTGCGAATTTTTTTCATGTGCTTCCCTCCTCTATGAATTCAGTGAAATGCTGTACTTTAATGATACTATGAATCTTTGATTTAAACAAT
>QKIB01000091.1 GCA_003249785.1 Acholeplasmatales bacterium | reverse complement strand
ATGGGGTCTCATCATGGATTCAAGGATGAACATGGTGATAAACATGAACAATATGATTTGATCAATGAAGGGTATGTCCGTGCACTTGATATTCCCGAGTCATGGTTAGACAGAGAAAATAATGTCATACAAAGACGCGTCATGGAATCGTTGGTTCCATTCTATCAAGAAGCTAAAATCAGAGAAGGTATTGGGGCGTTGAAGTATCCGATTTATCATTTGGACTTTGAAACCTTCCCGTGTCCTTTGCCTCGATTCAAAGGTGAAAAGCCATACAGCCAATCTTTATCTTTATTCCAATATTCGATTCATGTGGAACATGAACCCGGGGTTTGTGATAAAGATGAAGATAATTACAGCTATATTGCAACCGAGCATATTGATTTGAGAAAAGATTTGGTTGAGCATATGCTTTCAGTCATCAAACCTGATGGTGGATCCATCATGGTTTACAATCAATCGTTTGAAAAGACTAGACTGCTAGAGATGGCAAAGATCTATCCTGAATATCAAGAACGCTTGATTGATATGACCGACAGGCTATTTGACTTGATGCATCTTCTCAAGGGAAATAAATCGCTTTATGAATCGTTAGGGTATAGTGAAGAAGAAGCAAAAATCATGAATTTTTATCACAATGATTTGAATGGTTCCTTTTCAATCAAGAAAGTCTTACCCGTGTTTTCGGATCTCTCATATAAAGAGATGGAGATTGCTAATGGTACAGAAGCGCTTGTTGCTTATGCAAGATTCCCTCAAATGGATGAGGACACCTTTAAGAACACGTATCGTGATTTGCTAGAATATTGTAAACAGGATACATGGGCAATGGTGAAGATCCTAATGGAGCTTAGAAAAATATAAGAACCAAACCGCACGTCAATGTGTGGTTTTTCTTTTGATAAAGCCTAATTCGTGAAATTATGGCAAAGTCAAGGCGTTTTCTTGTATATTTTATTATTTTCTAATATAATAAAACAAAGAGGAGGGCACACCTATGCTCAAACTATATAATTCCCTAACTTCTAAGATTGAACCTTTTAAACCCATTCATGAAAATCTCATTACCATGTATGTCTGCGGACCTACTGTTTATGGTGACATCCATCTTGGGAATGCAAGACCTGTCATCTTTTTTGACGTGGCAAAAAGATATTTCAAATACTTGGGTTACGATGTTCAGTTCGTCTCCAACATCACTGATGTTGACGACAAGATCATCGACAAAGCGAAAGAACTGAAATTAAAAGAGTCCGAACTCACGGATTTATATACAAAGAATTTTATCGACATGACTTTGGCATTAGGTAGTTTGTTGCCAGATCTCATGCCAAAAGCAACTGACTTTGTCCCACAAATGGTTAAATACATCGAAGAACTGATTGAAGAAGGTTATGCTTATGTCAGACCAAGTGGTGTTTATTTTAGGGTTGCCAAAGTTGCTGATTATGGTGTTTTGAGTAAGCAGAACATTGATGAACTCAATCAAGGCGTTCGCATTACTTTAGATGACGAAAAAGAAGATCCTAGAGATTTTAGTGTCTGGAAGACAACAGACGACGGGCTCAAATTCAAGAGTCCATGGGGAGATGGCAGACCAGGATGGCACACTGAGTGCGCCGTCATGAATCATGAAATCTTCGGTTCTGAAATCGACATTCACGGTGGTGGATCTGATTTGAAGTTTCCTCATCATGAAAACGAAATGGCACAAACTGTCGTCCATGATCACCATCATTTAGCACGTGTTTGGATGCATGTGGGTCGTCTGGATGTCAACAATGAAAAAATGAGTAAGTCCATCGGTAATATTTCACTTGTCAAAGATTTACTGACCGCTTATGATCCTTATGCCTTCAGACTCCTGATGGTAGGGCATCACTACAGACAACCTATCAACTACTCAGATGACCTAATGGTACAGTTTGCCAAAGAATATGATAAAATAGAACGTGCTCTCAAGAAAGCATTCTTGACCATGTCACTCGAAGAAGTGATGAGACCTATGGCACTCAAATCGTATATGGACCAATTTGAAGATCACATGAATGATGATTTCAACATTCCCAATGTTATGACATTGGTTTATGAACTTGTGAAATTGTTGAACAAAGAAAAAGATCCTAAAATGCTCGGTGATATCTATCAAACCATCAAAGAGATTTTAGAAGTACTTGGTATCATGCCAATCTATAAAATGACAGAAGCAACACTGAACCTTTATCGGGAATGGGAACAAGCCAGAAGCAACAAAGATTTCATCCGTGCCGATCAACTCAGAAGTGAACTTACAGAACGAGGATGGATGTAATCTTGAATGGATTGACACTTGCATATATCGGTGATGCGTATTATGAACTCAGGGTACGTATGCATCTGATTGAAAAAAAACTGACCCATGTCAATGTGCTTCATACCCAAGCGATCCGTTATACATCAGGGATTGCTCAAGCCCAAATTATGACGCATTTCATTGAAGACAAAGTCATCAATGAAGATGAAATTGATTTGTATAAAAGAGGCAGAAATGCCAGTGGTCCAGGCAGAAAAAACATCGATGCTAAAACCTATCATATGGCAACCGGCTTCGAAGCACTCATCGGGTATTTGTATTTAAACGATTTAGACCGTGCAGATCAATTGATTGATGATGCACTGAAAACAATAGAGAAAGGAGATTCCAATGGAAAAAACCGTGAAGAAAGCGAAAACTAAAGTTTCTAATGCCGAACTTCAGGCACTCATCGACCAAGATCAGGCTGATGAAGAAGAAATGGAAATCTCCAAACCTAAAAAATCAAAAGGTCCAAAGACCGTGATTAAAGAAGAACTCGTTCAGATGAAGGGCGATCCTTTAGGGCTGCATGTTGCACTTGACAGTGAACCCATGGAAAGTCTGAATGTTAAAGATAAAGTCAAGAGTAAAGACGAAATCGTTGTTGAACGCTATAACCCTGATGTAACAGCCGGTTTATCAACCGATGACGTTGAACTCAGAATGATGGCGGGACTCGCAAACATCAGTGAAACAGGTAGTACCAAGAGTATTCCAACCATCGTTCGTACCAACATCCTCACATTCTTCAACTTCTTGAACTTCTCGATTGCTGCTGCATTGATTCTCGTCAAAGCATCCATTTCAAATTTATTCTTCATGGGTGTTATTACCGCCAATATCACAATTGGGATCATTCAAGAAATTAGAGCGAAGAAGACCATTGACAAACTATCTTTGTTGTCAGCGCCTACGGCGATTGTCATCAGAGATGGCGATGAGTTTGAAATCGCCGTTCAAGATGTCGTGATTGATGATATTCTCTTCTTAAGCTCGGGCAAACAGATTCCGGCGGACTCTGTCGTAAGAGAAGGTACTATCGAAGTTAATGAATCTTTACTTACTGGTGAATCCGATCCAATCATCAAACGTAAAGGCGACACCCTTTACTCAGGCAGCTTTGTTGTTTCAGGATCTTGTCACGCACAAGCGACTGCAATCGGTAAAGATATCTACATTCAAAAACTCACCAATCAGGCAAAACGCTATAAAAAACCTGAATCTGATTTATTAGGTTCACTCAAGATGATCATTCGGATCGTCGGTATTTTGATTCCAATACTTGCAGGCTTCCTGCTTTACTTGATGTATACAAAGCAAAGTTGGGACCCAACCTTGACATTCTGGCAAACGTTATCTACACCAGAATTCTCATTAATCGTCAGACAAACCGCAGGTGCGATGATCGGGATGATTCCATCCGGATTATTCCTCTTAACGTCCATGGCACTCGCTGTTGGTGTCATCAGACTTGCTCAAAACAATACCCTAGTTCAAGAATTGTATTGTATCGAAATGTTAGCTAGAGTAGACACTCTGTGTCTAGATAAAACCGGAACCATCACCGATGGTACCATGACGGTTAAAAGCATCATCGAATACAAGAATGAAACTGGATTGGTTTTAAAGAATATCATCTCAGCGATGATTAACGCTCAAAACGATCAAAATCTGACATCTGATGCTTTAGCTGAACGCTTTGGTACAGCCAAACGGATTAGACATAAGGAACTGATTCCTTTTTCTAGTTCTAGAAAATACAGTGCTGTTCAGTTTGATCGGTATGGCACCTTCATCCTAGGTGCACCTGAATTTGTTGTTAAAGATAACTACAGCATGATAGAAAAAGAGGTTGATAAGCAATCAGCTGAAGGCTATCGTGTCTTGGTTGTAGCACATTCAAGTGCCAGCATCAAAGATAATAAGATTGATGGAAAATCAGTTCCACTCGCACTCATCATGATCGAAGATACGATTAGACCGGATGCGATTGAAACCATTGAATACTTCAAATCTCATAATGTTGATGTCAAAGTTATTTCAGGGGATAACCCAGCTACCGTTTCACGTATTTCACAGCGCGCAGGTATTGCCAATGCTGAAAAATATGTTAGTTTAGAAGGTATGCAAGATAAAGAAGTGGTACGTTCCGCTTCTAGATATACCGTCTTCGGTCGTGTTTCTCCTCAACAGAAGAAACTCTTGATTGAATCAATGAAGAATAACGGACGGACAGTTGCCATGACTGGTGACGGTGTTAACGACATTCTAGCCTTAAAGGAAGCAGATACATCGATTGCGATGGCATCGGGTAGTGAAGCAGCAAGAAACGTTTCACATCTTGTCCTTTTGGACTCTAATTTCTCATCCATGCCTAAGGTCGTTAGTGAAGGACGTAGAGTCATCAATAACGTTCAACGTGTTTCGACTTTGTTCTTGACCAAGACGATCTTCTCGTTCTTGTTAGCGATTGTTGCGATTGTCAGACAAGGCGCATATCCTATTCAACCTAGCCAACTCGTTTTGATTGACTATCTGGTCATTGGGATTCCATCGTTCTTCTTGGCATTAGAACCTAATAATAAGTTGGTTAAAGGTAAATTCCTCTGGAATATTCTTAAAGCAGCCTTGCCTGGTGCTTTGGTTGTCATGATTAACAGTTTGATCATCTTCGGTTTTGAAAGTTCATTAGGAATGAATAGTGTCACTGTATCGACGCTCATTGTCATCTCTGCAACCGTTGTTTCACTCACTGTGCTATACCGTGTCTCAACACCGTTTAATAAGATGCGTCGAACCTTATTCATCATTATGGTTTCGACATTCTTCCTGGCTATTGTATTCATTCCAATCTTCTTTGATTTTGCGCCATTCTATACACAAGATTACAATCCAGTAGCACCAATGACGGTTCCTCAAATTCTCTTGCTTGTGGTTTTAGCTCAAGCAACGTTCCCATTGATGTACATCTTGTCCAATTTATACGGATGGATCAAACTCTTCATCCGATCGATCTTAAACAAGTTAGCCGATATGCAATAAGAAAAAGGGCGGTCAAACGCCCTTTTAAAAAGATTTTTTTCAAACCATTTTTTGATTTTCAAACCAAGATTTCATTGAATAGACATCGGAGGGATAAATCATGATTATTTATGGAAAAAACGTGGTGAAAGAAGCAATTTTCACAAATAGACCCATCTATCATTTGTATCTGGATGATAAATTTTCCGATCATCATTTTTTGAATTTTCTAAAAGATAAAAAAATCACCTATGACACAAAGCCTAAAGGAGAACTCAATCAGATGACAGATAATGCTGTTCATCAAGGTGTGGTTGCTGATGTGAAAGCCTATCAGTTTCAAAATCTTGAAGATGTCATTGATGAAAAGAAAATTCAACGCTTTTTGATCTTGGATGGTATCGAAGACCCACACAACTTAGGCGCAATCTTAAGAACTGCTGAAGCTGTTCAATTCGATGGATTAATTGTTAGTAAAAAAGGTCAGGTACCACTCAATGCAACCGTCGCTAAAGTATCATCAGGTGCGATTGAACATGTGCCAGTCATTCTTGTTTCCAACATCAATCAGGCAATCACCTATCTTAAGGCGCATCAGATCTGGGTCATTGGCACCGATGGTGCCACTGAAAAGACCTATGATGATATGCCACGTGAAGGGTAATGAAGGTGAAGGCATTCGTCCATTGGTCAAACAGAATTGCGACATGCTCGTTAAAATTCCTATGTTTGGAAAAATCAACTCACTCAATGTCAGCGTTGCTGCGGCATTGATGATGTACAAGACGATTAGATAATATGCGCTATGTGATGAATGATTATGAATTGATTTATCTCATCCATTCTGAACAGGATGATCACGCAAGAACATTCATGTTCAAAAAGTATCATAAATTCATCTGGAAACATGTGCACCTATTAGAAATAGAATCCAAGGAACAAGATGACTTTCATCAGGAAGGCATGTTGATGCTCAACAAAGCCATTCAGTCTTTTGATCCTTCAAGAAATAAAAGTTTTACACGATATTTTGAATTAATCTTAAAAAGACAGCTTTACAAAATGAAAAATGCCCTGCCGGGATATCGCCTTTATGAAACAACAGACTTTTGCACGGGTGTATCTTATATAGAGGAAGAAGTTGAGTTACCAAACTTCACTTCAAACCTAGAAGCTGAAATTCATGATCTCTATTTTTTGAAAAGACATTCCATTTCCAAGATTTCAAGAGATACTGGATATTCAAAAAAACAAATCTATAATACGATTTTTAGAATCAAGGAAAAGTATAAAATTGTGATATAATATCTTATACAGTTGACTAAGTCATTTTTAAGTGTTAAAATACACTTGCTAATGACCACAGAAGGTGGTTTTTTAATGCGTGAGAAAATAATATTGGTGTGTTCGGAATGCTTAAGCAGAAATTACACGATCACAAAGAACAAAACAACACAAAAAGAACGGATAGAAATTTCCAAGTACTGTCCAAAATGCAACAAGCATACCATACACAAGGAAAGCAAATAGGAGGCTATTATGGCAATCAAACAAAAACCTACTGAACAAAAATCTAAATTACTAGAAGTCTTAACGACCGAGTATAAATGGGAAAATTTATTACTTGGTATCTTAGCAACCATTTCTGGTGCTTTATCCATGATGATTATCAGCGGTAGTACGCTCTTACAGATCAATTCCAATTTCCCAATCTTAGGTCAAGGCAACAACGGCATCATCTTTGCATGGGTCTTGTTCGTCATTTCCGTTTTTGGTTTATTACTTGTCATTTATCCATTCTTCTTGCCATCGATTCCAGAACTCAAGAAGATTACATGGCCAACATGGCCAAAGTTTTTGGATCATGCGGTCCGCGTCTTAATTTTCTTATTCATTCTAACTGGCATGTTGTTACTTTATGATATGCTAATTCTTCGTCTCTTAGGTGGTATTCTATGAGTCAAACTGTGAGATGGTATATCATTCAGACCTACTCAGGGTATGAAAATGCCGTCAAGGTTGACTTGGAACGACGTGTTGAAAGTATGGGGATGTCCGATTACATCTTTAGAATCATCG
>QKIB01000076.1 GCA_003249785.1 Acholeplasmatales bacterium | reverse complement strand
AGTAGTGTTTCAAATGTTTTCATTGTTTTTTAACTCCTTTTTAATGAGATTGATTGATAATTTAGGATTGACAGCGTAATTGGATTGAATGGTGAGTGCGGCACTCATCGCTCCATAAGCAACACACTGTTGAAGTGATTCGTTTTTCATGAGTCCATAGATGACTGCAGCGCTGAAGGCATCGCCTGCGCCAGTAACATCTACAATCGATTCTTTTGGTACTTGGATGGATGGTTGAAGGTAAGTGTCTTGTTCATCACCATAGGCACAACCTTCTGTACCCGCAGTGATAACCGCACGTTTAATGCCTTTATTGAGCCACAATCCACAAAGTTCCTTAAGATCTTGAACATTGGTTTGAAAATATGTTTGAGCTTCATCACGATTGGTAATGATCAGATCAAGTCCCGATAGATCTTCTGGCACGTTTTTCATTTTGGGACTGGATACACCAACTAAAACAAGTCGTTTATCTTCTCTTTTAGAAAACTCTATGACTGATTCAACACCTTCTTTAGTGACATTCATATCCATGATGATCCACTCACCTAATCTCAAATGTTTTGCATGATTCAAGATCCAGGAACGATTCATATGTCTATTGATTTCCATATTGGCGAATGCGACTTGCATTGAACCATCTGGATTGATCGCTGAATAATAACTCCCCGTGGTTTCATTTTGAAGCACATCGATTGCGAAGGTATCCATGATGGGTTTGGTTTCTTCGAGTAACTTCTGTCCTGCATAATCGTTACCCACCAGAGACATAAGCGAAACATGCTCATCAATTCGTGCGAGATTTTCAGCAACGTTTCTGATGACGCCACCTAACGACGACTCTGAAACTACAGGATTGGAAGTACCTTGAACCATAAATTCTTTCAAGTGAAACCGGTGATCTATATTCGCTCCACCGATACATGTGACATAATCAAACTTACGAAGGACATAAGGTTTCCCTAAAATATATCCTTTTTTCTGCAACCCTGAGATTAGGTTTGCAATCGCCGGTCTTGAAAGATTTAATTTTTCAGCGATTTCTTGTTGATTGATATAAGGATCAAATTCTAATATATCAAGTATTTTCTTTTCCACATCGCTTAATGACATTTCATCACCTCAAACTTATGTTTCATTTTAAACATTTGTTTATATCTCCATTATACATCATAATGAATTGTATATGTTTTTTTATAATAAAGAAAAAGCCTCTCGGCTTTATTCTTCATTTTTAATTTTTGATTTATAGAAACGCATCTTATCTAATACAGATACCATGTTGGTAAATGTGCCGTCTGGTGTATCTTCCAAGGTTTCACCTAATACTGTGAACTTAGAATCAATGGTATCAATGAACCATAATAATAATGCTTCACCAGTCTGAGGTTTTTTAGGTGATCCAAAATTAAATTGTCCATGGTGAGAGATGATCATATGCTTGAGCATCAAAACTTCTTCTGATGTTTCATATCCAAATTGACGTGCTACACGATCGACTTCAACTGTTTGCATGACCAAGTGACCAACTAGTAAACCTTCAGCTGTATACTCACCGTC
>QKIB01000071.1 GCA_003249785.1 Acholeplasmatales bacterium | reverse complement strand
TTCTTGAGCTTTGACAAGATCATCAAATTGGTCTTGGCCTAAAAATGCACGAATTTTATCTTGAGTAGCAATGTTTGCTTCTCTGACTTTATTATTGACAATACGTCCTTGGAAAATATTGCTGATGACAACAGCAACAATCATCCCCAAAAGAATCTGCATGGTGTAATCCTGGAAGAATGTCAGTGCAATCACAGCAGCAATTGCATACAATCCAAATGTTGGAATCATAAACCACATGTTGACTTTCTTGCTGATACTTGAAACACCATCTAAAAAGCCAATCCAAATCTTATTGACATCATACTGATAAAATGCACTGAGTGCTTCATAATAAGTTTTTTCAATCAAAACCTTATAACTGACACCATCTGATGTCCATACTGCAAATCTTCCTCTTGACGCATATTGAAACAAATATGGTGTGTCATCCATATAATAAAACTCTACTTTTTTGCCATCAATTTCTTGTGTATCAAAGGGTTCATTTGTTAAATTTTTGAATATTTTAGGATTTAATTTCATCGCTCCTACCTCCATCATTTTTATTATATCATCAACTATTTAATTTATTAGTTATTATGTAAAATCATGGTTTATCATAGAAAATCCCCATCAAGCATCACCATCCACATAGTAGAACTGCTTATGGCTGCTTCAATCAAGACCTGACCAGGTTCACAATTTACTATTGAATGATGATGCTTGATGGGGAATTTATTTTATTTTTCTCTCAGTTCTTTGAAAAACTTTTTGAGGAGTGCTGTACTATCATCTTCCATCAGTCCTGATTCAACATGGACTTTATGATTGAAAGGCAATTCAAATAGGTTTGTCATGCTATGTGCAACACCAGCTTTATAATCCATCGCCCCATAATAGAGATTCTTAACTCTGGATTGGATCATGGCTCCAGCACACATCGGGCACGGTTCCATTGTAACATAAACGTCACAATCTTCCAATCGCCAGCTTCCGATTTTCTTAGCTGCTTTCATCATTGCCAAAAACTCGGCATGTGCATGAAAAGCTTGGGTCTTTTCTCTGGTGTTGTGTGCTCTAGCGATGATTCTGTCTTGATACACAACAACCGCTCCAACAGGAACTTCGTCAATTGCGTATGCTTTTTCAGCTTCTCGAAGAGCAGCTTTCATGAATTTAATCTTTTTTAGGTTTTCCTGGGACTTCATGATAGTGTCTTGATCTTGGTTCATATGATTCATTCGCTCCTACTAAAATCAGTGGATCGGTGTATGCTGCAGGTTTTCCATTGATAATTCTTTGCGTTCTTGTAGCAGGTAATCCACTCTTGACACATATAGCTGTCAGTTTGGTGACAAATTCTGCTCTAGCGAGTAGTTCTGGCATTGGACCAAAAGGCTCTCCCCTGAAATCACGATCCAGTCCACCTACAATGACTCTAATGCCTCGATCTGCAAGTTTTTCTGTGATCTCGATGATATCGTTATCGAAAAATTGAACTTCATCGATGACAACAGCATCCGTTTCTGGTTTGACATGATTATAAATTTCCAAACTTTTTTCAATGATGATTGATGGTTTTTTGCTGA
>QKIB01000098.1 GCA_003249785.1 Acholeplasmatales bacterium | reverse complement strand
AATGACTTTCATCTTGTCATAATAAAAGATTTCAGAAGGTAAATAACCGATGTCCTTTCTGACTTCGCTGCCATACGTGATGGCATCCTTGCCAAAAATCATCACTGATCCACTGGTTGGATAAATCAGAGATAGCATCGTTCTGATGGTTGTGCTTTTACCCGCACCATTGGGGCCGATGAATCCGAAGATTTCTCCTTCTTTGACTTCAAAGTTGATGTCTTCACATCCTTTAGTGGTTCCATAGTACTTTGTAAGATGATTGAATTCTATTGCATTCATATGTGTTCTCCTTTGAGTGTATTGATGATGTCTGATGCACAAGCATAGCCTGTGGATAACGCGATGGTGATATTGAAACCACCAATCGGTCCATGAAGATCAACGGTTTCTCCGATGAAGTATAACCCTTTAATCTTTTTAGATTCCATACTATGTGGAATAAGTTCCTTGGAGTGAATACCTCCGGCATTCACAAAGGCATGTTCCTTGTCCTCTACACGATCGATTGAGATTGTAAAATGACACAAGAAACGAATGATTTCATCAAGTTGATGATGCGATAGTTCAGCGATGTTTTTGTTGTCGACACTCACTTTATTTAAACAAACCATGGCCAATCGAGGTGTGGTTATTGTTTCCAATACTTTTTTGATCATGTTTGACTGATTGGACGAGTGCGTTAAAATGGATTTAACTTCCCCTTCAGATTGATTCACAAGTGAAAATGAAATATCGATTTTCTGATTTAACAAGGCTTTGTAGATGTCTTCTGATGCATGAAGAACCGCTGGTCCAGAAAGTCCGAAATGTGTAAAGAGCACATCTCCATGAAATGTTTTTTTAACACCTTGTATACTCAATATTGTGTCTCTGATAGTTACACCTTGTAGAATGTCATAATGTGCGTTGATCTCACTTGAGTAAACATGCGTTTCAGCAGGTGTGAACGGGTCATAGTTAATCCCAAGGTATTCTGCAAAATGAAGTCCATCACCACTACTTCCGGTTGTTGGATAACTATTGGATCCTGTCGCTATAATGACGTTTCTTGTCAAGAAATTTTCATGCTGTGTGTGAATGGTGAATACACCATTTGCTTCAGTGATTCTTTTAACACTGTGGTTGACTTTGATCTGTTTCGTTTTGAGATCTTTCATCAATGCTTCTAATACACTGGAACTCATCTGTGTCTCCGGAAAATACTTAAATCCTTCTTCTAGAACAAGATTCAATCCCTTAGCTTTGAAGAATTCAAGAATGTCTTGTGAGCTAAACGATTCCAAAAGTGTATATAAGAAATTTCGATGTTTTAAATTCAGAGATTGAATGAACGCATCTACTGAAAGATTGTTGGTGACATTGCATCTTTTTCCACCTGTGATTAGTAACTTCTTTCCGACTCTTTCATTTTTCTCTAATAAAAGATAATTGATTTGTTTGGATTGTAAGGTGTTTGCTGCCATCAAACCAGCAGGTCCACCACCAACAATAATTGCGTCATAGATCACTTGTTTTTCTCCTGATTTATTTACACTTTCTACTGTCATTATACTCCAATGCATATGAAGATAGTAAAATAAAAAGGGAATATCCCTTTTTATAATATTTCTGATTGTTTTGAAACTTTCGACAAAAAGAGTTCTGCGATCTTCGGATCAAATTGTGTACCAGAGCATCTGGCGATTTCGGCGACAGCATCTTCATGCTTCATCTTCTTGCGATAGGGACGGTCTGCCGTCATGGCTTCATAGGAATCTGCAACTGCAATGATTCTTGAAAACAATGGTGTTTCCAATCCTTTCAATCCTCTAGGATATCCTAAACCATCCCATCGTTCATGATGAGAAAGTGCATAATCAGCAAGTCTTGAATATTCATCAGCAGCTCTTAAAATTTGGTATCCAACTTCTGTATGCGTCTTGATGACATCAAATTCATCTTTGGTCAATTTACCAGGTTTTCTCAAAATAGCATCTGGTATTGCTATTTTTCCGATGTCATGGTACATCCCAGCCATTTCCAGTTCTTTAAGATCGTGATCTTTAAGTTTCATAGCTTTTCCAATGGCAACACTCAGTGCAGCGACGCGTTGCGAATGAATCCGTTCTTCTTCAAATTTATCAGTTAGCGTTTCAAGAATTGCTGTAATCGCATGGTTTCTAATGCTCATACCTTCAACAATCTTGTTCTTATACATTTCATTTTCAGCACGCTTGATGACATCATCAATGTCTTCATCCGAAGCCATCTTTTTAGCAATACCAATAGCAATCGAAACCTGAATGTTTTCAATCTTGACTTCATTAATTGCTTTCTGAATCGTATCCTGAATCATGGTGATCTTCTGCTCGGTTGCTTTGGTAATGATGATTGTGAATTCGTCTCCGCCAATTCTCGATACATAATCTTCCATGGTGCATGATTCTTTGAGGATATCTGCTACAATCCGCAGTACCTTGTCTCCGGTTTCATGGCCGAATGCATCATTAAACAATTTGAGTCCGTTCAAGTCAATCATTGCGATTGCGAGTTTATTAGATTGTTCTTGATCACATTTTTTCAATTGATCGACAAAGAATCTTCGATTGTATAAATCAGTCAAGAAATCATGTGTACCCAAATATCTGATTTGTTTTTGTTCCTCTTGAACCTTCGTCACATCTCTAAATACCAGAACGGCACCAACAAGTTTGCCTTCTTGATTGATGATTGGTGAAGCACTATCTTCAATATAATATCGTTGACCTTGCTTTGAAATTAGAATCGTCGACTCCGGAAGTTCGATATTCTGTTTTTTAAGTAGGACTTCATTCACGGGACAATACGATCTTGTTCCAGTCTCTTCATTGATGATGTTGAAAACGTCAAGGAAAGAACGTCCAATAGCTTCTTCCTTTTTCCAACCTGTTAATTGTTGAGCAATTGGATTGATGGAAACAATCATCCCTTTCTCATTGGTAGAAATGACGGCATCACCAATGGAAGAAAGCGTTGATTCAACTCTGTTTTTTTCAATAAATAGAGAGTCCATTTGCTTACGTATTTCATCTTCAAGTCTGATTTTTTCAGTGATAATTTCACTATAAAAGATGATACCAACGATTTTTCCATTACCATCAAACCATGGACGAGTACTCCATTTGATGTAATCAATCTTTCCATCTTTTTGATGATACAACTCACTTTCACATGTCATAACTTCGCCTTTGAGTGAACGATCATAGAAAGCTTTTCTTTCCTTAGATGTACTGGAAAAAATTTCAAAATGATTCATACCTATAACCGATGGTACATCAATCTGAAAATTCTTTTTATAACTCGCACTAACATAAACATAATTCATATCTTTGTCAAAAACAGCAACTGATGTTGGATTATACTCGACCACGTATCTGAGTAAATCATGTGTAGATTTAAGTTCTAATTCTGTCGATATTAATTGTGTGATGTTTCGAGCAACACCAACATAAGACATGATTTCATCATGTGCATCAAAGATTGGTGAAATAATTGTATGATAATATCGGGGATTGCCTTCAGGATCTAAGTCCGACCACTCATAGGAGCCTTCGCCATTCGTCTTGGCTTGTTCGCATGCCTGGATTCTTTTTCTTGCATCCTCATCTTGATAGATTTCATCAATGCGATGACCAACAAAATGGTCATCTTCGAGTTTTGTTATCGAATCCCAATTCGAATAAACAAATGTATATCGATAATCTAAGTCAATACCAAAGATTGAATCTGGTGATGCAAGGACGATATTTTCAAATCTTTGGTTTTGATAGTTAATATTGTCTTCCATCTCTTTGATATTCGTAATATCAGTATGTGTTCCAACCATGATTTCAGGCTGATTGTTTTTATCCCACTTAACGACTTTCCCTTTATCTAAGATCCAAACCCAATGTCCATCTTTATGTTTCATACGGAATTGAGATTCATAATCATCATGTTTCTCGTCAAGCGCTCGATTGATGGCTTCAAATGACCGTTCATAATCATCAGGGTGTGTCAGTTGTTTCCATACATCCAACTTTTGGGGTCCTAATTCATCCAAGGTATATCCCAGAATATTTGCCCATTCTTCATTATAAGTTGTTGTGCCTTCTTTAAGGTTCCATTCCCATGTTCCTGTGTGTGTAACATTCACGAAATTTTGTAATTTATGGACTGCATCATTTTTTTCTTTGGTAACGATGAGTAGCACAACAGCAACAAAAAGCTCAGCAACAGTTTCCAAAAGAGCATCTCTTGGAAAAGCGCTAAGTGAGATTGAATCTAAAATTAAATGCAATATTTGAAGTGGTAACAATATCAAAAACAAATACTTTCTGTACCAAGTTACCAAAAGGACAATCAATAAATAGTAAAACTGAACAATAACGAAATGTAAATTTTCTCTAAATGTAAAATCAAATGTTAAAAAAACAAGGCTGGCATAAATTGTAGACGTGATCCATATTTTGAATTTTCTGTCCATATGAAGCCTCCAAATCTAAAGCAGTCATAATGAGAATGAATACATTGATGTTACTCTATGCATCTAGATTTCTATTATCCCCCCGGTTATAGTATTTATTATATCACTTACAAAAGTATTGAAAATCCACTGTTCATTAAGTTTTACTTAATCATTTCTTACTTTTTTCTTAAGTTTCTTAAATGAGTTCAATAATGCCTTTGTTGGCTGAATTCAAGATTTCATTATTGAGTTTGCCTAGATTTCTGATGGTTTCATCCACATCCATCTTATTGAGTCCAAATCCATCGCATGAAACACGTTGATCAGTGACCATTTTAGCAGCAATCATGCCGTTCATCGCAGCAAACGATACCTTGTAGGTACAAGACACTTTGGCTCCGTCACAGACGAATCCCATAGAGGTTGATAAATAAAGATTGATGGCATCTTTGATTTGTTGTCTGCTTCCGCCTTTAACTGAAACATAGGTTGCAGCACTACTGCATCCTGTAGCATGACCAGTACCGCACAAAACAGTAACAACATTCATTTCTTGTTTGATATAGACACTCGTTAAAAACGATAAAATAATCAGTTTTTGTTTTTCAATGGGTCTCAATTCAAAAACATCACTCAAAAACATAGGTGTAATCAGTGTTCCTATGCCTAGGTTTCCACTTCCTGCAACACCATACACGGTATAGATGTCACCAATCATGCGTTTTCTTGAAGGAACTTCAATATGTTCTCTTAGAAAGTTGGATAAATCATATGAACAATGCTTCTGAGTTTCTGTTAAATGTTCAGCTAGATTGGTTTCATTGATTTTCTTGATTTCTTCTCTCGCGTTTTGATATTGGATTTCTGCAATATTGAAAAGTTCTTCGAGCCCCGTAAAGTCTTCTTTCTCGATAAAATCCAGGATATCATCATAACGTTCAATCTTGTACTTGTTGACACGTCCGATTAACGCTTCTTTTTCAAATTCTGGCAGCTTTTCTCCATTCCTGTTGACACTCACCACATTGTCATAGAAATCCTTGATGATGATGCGCGCATGATCTCCTTCATGAGTTGTCATATACAACTCTTCATAGAGCGGTGTATCAATGAACTTTTTATGTGTAATCTTAACTTCAATACCACTTAAAATGGATTCGATTTGTTCGATATCATCATTGGTTACACTCTCAAAAACACTCAGCTGTTTTTTGGGATTTTTGAGTAAAATCCCCAAAGCGAGTGCTTTATCCAATCCGGATTTTCTTAATCCTGGAACACCAACATTGACACTGTTCTTATAAAGTTCTTCACTCATGATCAAATCGATGGATTTGATTTTGCTGTTTCTCAAAATGTATGCACCAATGGATGCGATATAACCAACCACACCAATATCCGTGCATCCCATTGTTTTCGTTAAATTGCCTTCGAGTAACCGTTTGACCATTGCATTGTCCATGTTTTGTCCGCCTTTAAGTTATGATATCGCTTTCATTCAATATTATATCATGTCAGGTACAACATTCATAGACTTGATGTAATTACATCAGTCTTTGATTAAATCAATTGTAATCTAGGGCTTTGAGGTGTATCATTAAAGTATAGATTAACAAGGAGGATTTGCAATGAAAGTTAGTGGTAAAGTCATTGTCGTCACTGGTGCCGGTGGCGGAGTTGGTAGAG
>QKIB01000104.1 GCA_003249785.1 Acholeplasmatales bacterium | reverse complement strand
ATCAGGTTTGATGACTGAAAGCATATGCTCAACCAAATCTTTTCTCAAATCAATATGCTCGGTTGCAATATAGCTGTAATTATCTTCATCTTTATCACAAACCCCGGGTTCATGTTCCACATGAATCGAATATTGGAATAAAGACTGACTGTATGGCTTTTCACCTTTGAAACGAGGTAAAGGACATGGGAAAGTTTCAAAATCCAAATGATAGATTGGATACTTCAACGCCCCAATGCCATCTCTGATTTTAGCTTCTTGATAGAATGGAACCAATGATTCCATAACGCGTCTTTGTATGACATTATTTTCTCTGTCTAACCATGACTCGGGAATATCAAGTGCACGGACATACCCTTCATTGATCAGATCATATTGTTCATGTTTATCACCGTGTTCATCCTTGAATCCATGATGAGACCCCATATAAGCGAACAAACTATTCTTTTCAGGTATATGACCAAAACAGATCGGATAGAACTTGCATTGTCTTGAATCTTTTCTTTGACAATGCTTTCCTAAATGAACTGGATTTCCATTCATCAGATTGAGTCTTTCAATGACTGTATCGACATCGTTTTTTATGATTGGCATCATTTGTTCAGTCAAATGCGTGACATCTATCAAGACTGTCAAATCATCGCCATAAATCGGATCATGATTCGCATCATAAAGCCCTTCATGTATGTATTCACTGTTGAGAACAACCAGATAATATTTAACTTTCTTACTTGTTTTAAAACCAGATTCCATGACAAATCTTTGATAGGAAATATCATAGATGTATCTGCCTTCTTTAGAAAGTCTATCTTTGAGTTTTGCTGTCTTTTTATAATAATCTTCGTTGACATCTCCCAAGAGGTCTTCATGCATCATGAGAATACCATCTGGGCTATATTGAAAGATGTTGGTTTTTTCTTTGTCGTTGTTTTTATAGGTCATGTCCAAGAACTTTTTGCTTGTGGTTGCTTTCACTTCAAAAACACGGACTGTTTCTTCATCTTCTTGATAACCATCCAAGAAACAATAAAACTTGAATCCTTCGTATTCAACTTCAAATCGTTTTTGATGATAGGTGTCCATGCTGTAGATGACATTGCTCTTGAAGCGATTTTGAATCGCACGTCCGCTTAAAACTTCGATGAGATTGTAATAAGGTAACATGGTTTCCATTTGTTCATCTGGTTTTTCAATCAGATCTGCTTCTTCATCATCATACATCATGTCCAAAAGAACGTTTTTCTTCGCCTGGTTTTCTTCACCAATCAAATCTTCCAATTCGGGATCATCTGTAAACGAGACAACCGCTTTTTTCTTCTCAAGATAGAGTTCGTCTAATGCGACAAAACGGTTGCATCTGATAAAATTGATAAATCTGGTTTTCGAAATACGCATCATATCACCTCTTTCATTATAGCATGCTTTATTAAAGAAAAAACGATATCGGTGATATCGCTTTTTATGAATTCTGTTTGTTATTGACTGATGGCACTCAAAGCATCTTGAATCCATTGGCTTGTGAAGAAACCTGCCAAGTCAGTATAGACCGTAGATTCATCTGCCAGTACTGGCGAAACTCCAAA
>QKIB01000155.1 GCA_003249785.1 Acholeplasmatales bacterium | reverse complement strand
AAAAACAACAGAAGAAACCAAACATCATCAAGATTTCTGGTACAAAATCAACCATATACATCGGAAAGAACAGCCTGCAAAATGCTTACATCACCCATGAACTCGCAAACAAAGACGACTACTGGTTTCATGTCAAAGATTTTCCTGGAGCCCATTTGGTGGTTGTTGCTGATCAGTTAGATGAGCCATTATTACGCAAAGCTGCCATGCTTGCCGCCCATTTTTCAAGCATGAAATTTTCTTCTTCCATTCCTGTGGATTACACCTTGATCAAGTATGTCAAGAAGATTTCAGGCAAACCTGGATATCAAGTCACGTACAAAAATCATCAGACGATTTATATCGATATTGATGAAGAAAAAATCAATCAGTATTTGAAAAATGTCTAGATTAACATAATTTAGACTTTTTTTAAACATCTAGGCAAATCAGTTGATAGCAGTAATGGTTTGATGTATCATAGAGGTATGAATGGAGGAATAAAAATTATGAAATATGAATTACCAAAATTACCTTACGCTTACGATGCACTTGAACCTTTTATTGATGCAAGAACGATGGAAATCCATTACACAAAGCATCATCAAGGTTATGTGAATAATTTGAATACTGCTTTGGAAAAGCATCCAGACTTAAATACACCACTTGAAACATTGCTTGCTGACCTTTCGTTGGTTCCAGCTGATATCCGCACCGCAGTTCAGAACAATGGCGGCGGAAACTTCAACCACTCTTTCTTCTGGCCACTTCTTAAGGTCAATAACGGACAAACACCAAAAGGTGATTTACTTAAGGCTATGGAAAAAACTTTCGGATCATTCGATGAATTCAAAACTGCATTTGGAACAGCTGCGAAAACAAGATTCGGCAGTGGTTGGGCATGGTTGATTGTCACACCTGAAAAAGAACTCAAAGTTTTATCAACACCTAACCAAGACACCCCACTTTCTGAAGGTACACCAATCTTAGGATTGGATGTTTGGGAACACGCTTACTATCTCAACTATCAAAATCGTCGTCCAGATTATGTATCAGCATTCTTCAGTATTGTAAACTGGGACAAAGTCGAAGCACTTTATAAACAAGCAGTATAAGAGGTACGTTCAAATCAACCGGTCACTGACCGGTTTTTTTGTGCAAAAAAAAGGAAGCTTTCGCTTCCTTAAAACGTATGTGTTTCGATGATGGCATAATCTCCATCGTGTCTTCGATAAACCACATTGGTTCTTGAAGACTCCTTATCCAAGTAAACATAGAAATCATGACCAGATAATTCCATTGCTGCAATAGCTTCTGCTGAAGTCATTGGCATCAGTTCGATTTTCTTATTCTTGACAAGCTGACTTGCCAAAATATCTTTTTCCAAGGATTCTGCATCAAACTCTGTAGAATAGGCTTGCTTGATACCTTCTTTTTCCAGATTGTGCTTGAGTTTGTCCTTATGTCTTCTGATTTGAGCAACGAGCTTATCATTTGCCTTGTCGATTGCTGCATACATATCAGGATCTGACACTTCTGCTCGTAACACATTGCCCTTGGTTGGAATTGTTACTTCAATCTTGTGGTGGTCTTTATAGACTTTGCAAACCACTCTGACTTCTGATACGACCTCTGGTCCGAAAAAGGAAACGACTTTGTTGAATCTCTTTTCCGCGTACTGCTTGATCGCCTCTGTTGGAATAAAACCATTCTTACCCAATACTTCAAATTTCATAGTTTTTCTCCTTTTCCTATATCTTCATAAAGGGTCAGCAGATATATACTGCCTAGCTTTAAGGAATCCAAAATTTCAAAGATCTGGTCACCTGTCTGATCAAAATAAAGTATAATTTCAACATCTTTTCTCTTGATAAAATCCAGATAAAACGGCTTCATGAAGGACATATATGCCATTGGAAACTGTGTCACTCGATCTAACATCTGATTCAGATGAAGTGTGAATTGTTCAATGGGCATTGTACTTTTCTTAAGGATCACCGGATGCTCCATGAAACATTTTTCACAAATGTGATGAACCTCTGGATCAAACAGGTTATGCAAATTTCTTCGTGTTTTAACTTTTCTTTTACAAATCTCACAAAGCATGACAAGCCCTCCTAATTGATATTAGTTGGGCTTGTGTGTGATTACTTTTTATAAGCTTCTACAATTTTATCAATCAGGTTATGTGGTACTTCTTCATATCTTAAGAATTCGCGGGTAAATGATCCACTACCTTGAGTCATGGCCTTGAGGTCAATTGCATATTTAACAATTTCTGCTTCTGGTACTTCAGCAATAACGACTTGGAAACCTTCAGCCTGATTCATACCAAGCACACGACCACGTCGTTTGTTCATATCACCCATGACATCACCGACAAATTGGTCCTTGATCGTTACTTCAACTTTGACGATTGGTTCCAAAATGGTAGGTTGACATGTCTTGATGGCTTCTTTGAATGCCAAGGAAGCAGCAAGTTTGAATGATAATTCATTGGAATCAACTGGATGATAAGATCCATCATAAAGAGTTGCTTTCACGTTGATGACTGGGAATCCAGCGAGAGGACCATGTTCGAATGTTTCAATGAGTCCTTTTTCAACTGCTGGGAAATAGTTCTTTGGAACAGCACCGCCGAAGACATCTTCAGCAAATTCAAAGAGTTCCTTCGATGGTTCAAATTTAATCCAAACGTGTCCAAACTGACCAGCACCTCCAGATTGTTTCTTATGTTTACCTTCGGCATTGACCAATTTCTTGATGGTTTCACGATAAACGATTTTCTGTTCATCGATATCTACATCAACCTTGAACATAGTCTTCATTCTTTCCAAGACATAAGCAAGATGCGTCATGCCCTGTCCACCTAAAAGGAGTTGGGCTGTTTCTTTATTACGCTTAATTTCAAATGTTGGGTCTTCTTGATTCAAACGATGAAGTGCCATTGAAATCTTGTCTTCGTCATTTTGATTCTTTGGATGAACCGCAATGTAAATAACTGGTGTTGGTATTGCTACAGGTTCATAAAGAATTGGACTCTTGGGATCGGCAAGTGTCAATCCGGTTTCAATGCCGTCAATCTTGGCAACTGCTGCCATATCGCCTGCATGGAACTCATCCACTTGAATTTGATTTTTACCACGAAGGGCGAACAGATTGGAAATCTTTTTGGACTCACCTGTATTCGTGATAACAACTTCCTGACCAACCTTGAGAGTTCCTGAATTAATCTTTAAGATATTGATTGCACCCATGAATGGGTCAACAGTTGTCTTAAAGACATATGCAGAAAATGGTTCTTCATCTGTCGTTTGTCTTGTGACTTCATCACCTGTTTTTGTATCCTTTCCAACCAATGGTTGGAGTTCATTTGGAGCAGGTAGATAATCAACGAGCATATTCATCAACGTACGGACACCAATTGTCTTGGTTGCACTACCAACCATCACTGGTGTTAATTCACCTTCGAGGATCGCTTGATGTAATGCTGATCTGATCTGTTCCTGAGGAATTTCTTCACCAGATAAGTATAGATCCAATAATTCTTCTGATGTTTCTGCAACACTTTCTAAAATCATGTTGTGCAGTTCATCAACTTTAGATTTCTTTTCTTCCCAGATTTCTTCATCATGACTATCGGTACCATCATAGATTCTGGCTTTCATTTCGATCACATTCACGAAACCTTCAAAATCATCTTGATGACCGATTGGCCAGCAGAATGGGACTGCTTTCTTACCAAGTTTTTCACGAATATCCTCAAGGACTTCTTCAAACTTGACGTTTTCCTTATCCATCTTGTTGACATAAAGGATTGCTGGAATATGACGTTTTCTAATTTCTTGCCAGACGCGTTCAGTACCAACTTCGACACCTTTGCTGGCATCAATCAGAATCACTGCACCTTTGACAACTTCGAGTGCTTGGCTTAAATCGCCGACAAATTCGTCACTGCCTGGAACATCTATAAAGTTTAACTTGTAATTATTCCATTCAACTGGAATGACTGAAAGTGAAAGACTTGTTTGTTTGGTCTGTTCTTCAACTAAATAGTCTGAAACTGTGTTCTTGCGTTCAACTTCTCCCTTTTTATCAATTGCTTTGCCAACATAAAGTAGCGCTTCGGAAATACTGGTTTTGCCTGAACCTTGATGTCCTAAAATAGCGATGTTGCGTATTTCTTTGGTGGTGTACTCTTTCATCCTAAACCTCCTGTAAACGTTTGCTTATTCTTTACTCATATTATAGCATAAAAACGCTACCAACAAATGGATTTTGTGTGAAAATTTCTAAATTTCACATAACTGATAAAAGATGCTATAATATAGGCGGTGAAAGTATGAGAAAATTAGCAATCCATTTAATTGAATGGTATCAGAAAGAAATCTCACCACATAGCAATCATAAATGCCGTCATACACCTACATGTTCTGCTTATGCAAAAGAATGCTATGTGCGTTTTAATTTTGTCAAAGCATCTTTTTTGACAACCAAGCGTATTCTGACATGTAATCCATTGTTCAAGCCAAAATATGATCCGGTTCCTGAAAAGAAAGTCAAAGTGAAAAAGATAAAAGCCAATGAATAATCATTGGCTTTTTTGTTCTCTTTTTATTTTTTTGATGTGCTCTTTTTGTGCTTTGATCACTTTCTGTACAGAAAATGCTTCGCGTTCTTTTTCTTCTAAAGCTTCTGTGATGTATTTGATGTTTTCTTCAAACTTGGGAATGACCACGTTTTCTAATGCGTTTGCTCTTTTTTGAGCCTTTCGAATGGCATTGGCTAACCGATAGGTTGAGTTGTCGATTTCCGCTAGTTTGATTGTCAGATCACGTACTTTGACAAAGCATTTATAGGCATAATCAAATTTCGTATTGGTGTGGCTGATACCATAAGCAATACGGACTTCTTCGGCTTCATATGAAAGATGTGGAATCTCAACGCCCATGACACTCTTATATTGGACTTTGAGTCCTGATGTAATAGGAATAGATTTCGCGATATCACCAACAATACCTAAGGTGATGTTTGCTTCCTGAAGGGCTTGATAAGCTTCTTTATAAGTTGTTGAAAGTTCATCTCTGAGTAAACGGACATCTTCAAGAAGACTCATCATTTCACGGATCAAGATGTTTCTTTTGCGATCCATGAGATCATAGCCTTTGTGTGCTAACTGATTCGATTTGATCAAACTCATAAGGTTTCCCTTAGTGGGAAAGACCTGATTGTTCATTGTTTCATCCCTTTCAGCGCACTGATGATGGGTTTTGCGACAATGTTAAATCGTTCAACTGCTTTATCATGATTGTAATATTTACCAATCAGTTTGTCATCGACTCTGGTGAGTTCTTCTTTTGGTAGTACTGAAAGAAGGTCCCAACCAAGATCCAATGTTTCAATAATGGAACGATTGGCTTCATAGCCTTGACCAATGAAGTGTTTTTCAAAAAGCTTTCCAAATTCAATGTATTCTCTATCGACAGGTGATAATTCATCTTCACCAATAACTGAGGCAAGCGATCTTGCATCTTGGACTTGTGCATATGCAGCAAACAATTGATTGGCTGTATCCTGATGGTCGTCTCTTGTATAGCCTTCCCCAATCCCGTCTTTCATCAATCTTGACAAAGATGGTAGAATGCCAACAGGTGGGAAAATACCAACCTGACTTAAGTCTCTACTTAGAACAATTTGTCCTTCAGTAATATAGCCTGTTAAGTCAGGAATTGGATGGGTAATGTCATCATTAGGCATGGTTAAAATAGGAATTTGTGTCACACTACCCTTGGCTTGTGAGACAATCCCTGCTCTTTCATAAAGCGATGCCAAGTCAGAGTAAAGATATCCTGGATAGCCTTTACGTCCAGGAATTTCACCTTTGGAACTTGAGAATTCACGCAGTGCTTCACAATAAGATGTGACATCGGTTAAGATAACCAAGACATGATAATTATGTTTGAAAGCCAGATATTCAGCTGCAGTTAAAGCAAAACGAGGTGTTAAGATTCTTTCAATGATGGGTTCATTGGATAGATTCAAGAACATCGCAACCTTATTCATGACACCTGCTTGTTCAAAGGAGTGTCTGAAATAGGATGCAACGTCGTTTTTAACGCCCATCGCAGCAAATACGATACAGAATTCATTGCCTTCAGTTTCAGCAATCTGAGCCTGTTTAACAATTTGGACTGCGAGTTCATTATGAGGCATCCCTGATCCTGAAAAAATGGGTAGTTTTTGTCCTCTGATCAATGTCGTTAAAGCATCAATTGAAGAGATTCCTGTCTGAATGTAGTTTCTAGGATAAACTCTAGAAACTGGATTTAAAGGACTCCCATTGATGTTTCTTTTTTCGTCAACAAACACTTCTCCTAAACCGTCAATCGGTTTACCTGAACCATTAAATGTACGACCGAGAATTTCTTTGGAGAGTGACATCTCAACAGGTTTTCCAGTAAATCGAGTCTTGGTGTTTTTCAAGGAAATGTTTTGCGTCCCTTGGAAAACCTGAATGGCGACGCGATCACCTTCAATCTGGACAACACGTCCATATCGTGTGGATCCGTTATTTAGTTTGATTTCAACCATTTCTTCAAAACCAACACCTTTGACATTGTCTAAAAAGATCAGTGGTCCGTTGATTTCATCGAGTCCGATGTATTGAAGATTCATCATAACCCTCCTAACTGACGCGCTTTAGCAAGCGGTCGATTGTTTTTGGATATTGTTCGAAAAGTTCCAGCTGATCATTAGGAACTTCATATTTCATCTTGACGATTTGTTCAAAGATACCTGTTTCGATGAGGACATTCAGAGAATGGCCATCATCAATGAACTTCTTCGCTTTTTGGTGCAGATACAAGATGACATTCATCATCTTCATCTGTTTTTCTAAAGGTACATAAGTATCATCTTTATGGAACGCATTTTGCTGCAGGTAGCCTAGTCTGATGACTTTACCAATTTCAATAATTAATTTCTGATCATCAGGTAAAACATCGCTACCAATAAGCTTCACGATTTCCATGAGTTTGTTTTCTTCTGACAAGAGTCCCATGATTTCTTGACGATGTTGTAAGAATGAAGGTCCAACATTGGTATCAAACCACTTGGTTAAGTCTAGGACATAGTCAGAATAACTGGTGTTCCAGTTGATGGCTGCATAGTGTCTTTGATAAGCAAGTTGTTTATCAAGTGCCCAGAAACTGCGGACAAAACGTTTGGTGTTTTGTGTGACAGGTTCAGAGAAGTCTCCACCCTGTGGAGAAACAGCTCCGATGATGGTAACAGATCCAACTTTATTACTTAAGGTTTGCATATAACCTGCACGTTCATAGAATTGTGAAATACGGGATGGTAAATAAGCAGGAAATCCTTCTTCAGCTGGCATTTCTTCTAAGCGTCCACTGATTTCACGAAGTGCTTCTGCCCATCTGGATGTCGAGTCAGCCATGAGAGCGACATGATAGCCCATATCGCGATAATATTCAGCGATGGTAACTCCTGTATAAATACTCGCTTCTCTGGCTGCAACTGGCATATTGGACGTATTGGCAATCAATACGGTTCTTTCCATCAAAAGTTTTTCTGTTCTAGGGTCGATGAGTTCACCAAATTCTTCAAGAACCTGGGTCATTTCATTCCCACGTTCACCACATCCAACATAAATAATTAGATCAGCATCGCACCATTTTGCAAACTGATGCTGCATCATGGTTTTACCGGTTCCGAATCCGCCTGGTACAGCTGCTGCTCCACCTTTGGCAATTGGAAAGAGCGTATCAATGACACGCTGTCCGCTGATAAGCGGTACTGAAATACCTATTCTGTTAAAAACTGGTCGTGGTGTTTTAATTGGCCATTTTTGGACAAGGGTCAGTTCATGGGTATTGCCTTTGGTGTCTTCAACTTTCATAATGACATCAAATAGCTTATATTTCCCATCTTTTGCAATCCAAGTGACACGACCGTCTGCGCCTTGAGGAACCAAGAATCGGTGTTCGATGGTTTCAGTTTCCATGGTGGTTGCATAAATATTACCAAACCGAATCATCTGATCGACTTTAGCAACCATCTTCACATCCCATGCTTTGTTTCTATCCAAGGATTCAACGTCGCTACCGATGGGAATATAAATGCCTTCGTTATATGATATGGTCTTAAGCGGACGTTCAATACCATCAAAGATATTGCGCAGCAATCCAGGTCCTAACATCGCTGATATAGGTTCTCCTGTCGAATAGACAGGTTCACCGACAACAAGGCCAGTCGTTGATTCATAAACCTGGATGGTAGTGAGTTCCTTACTGATGGAGATGACTTCACCTAAGAGTTTATCGTTTCCAACATACGCCATTTCCAACATTGAGAAATCTTTTGTATTTTTGACGGTAACAACAGGTCCATTGATTGAATGTATTTTATTTTCCATGATTTGTTACCTCCTATTTTCTGATAAATAATTTTGAATTCTTATAGAACCACTCTTTTTGTGCAATCAGTTTGGTATCAATCGTTTCATCAATTTCAATGCCTTCATCTTGAAGTAAAAATTCAAACCCGCCAAGATGAAGATCAGGAGATTCAATGATCTTGGCTCTTGATTTCATGACTTCTTCAATGATCTTAGGCAAATGTGTATCACGATCGGAGATGGTGATGACACATGATTGATTCGGATATTTCTTAGCAATTTCAGAGAGTTTTTTCGTCATCAGGTCTTCATATCCAGAGGATGTGATGAACTGATAGATCTGGTCCAGGACAGCATTAAAGACGATATTGGTCATGAAGGTTCTTTCCTTGAGGAGTTTCGCATCATAATCGATACCGATTTGATTAATTTTGTCTTGATATGAGAGATGGAGTTCTCTTAATTTCTTGTTGAGTTCACTATCCCTTTTTTGTTCAAGGTCTTCCGTGATTTTTTTCATATCCTTGGCATGGAGATACTCGATTTCATCGGTCAATTCCTTGATTTTCTTTTCAACTTCTCTTTTGATTGTCTTATCAAAATATCTATAGAGTTGTTCTTCATTATAATATGCCATCTGATTCACCTCATAACTTGATGCCGATGGCTTCGCTGACGTATCGGTCAATGGTTTCACCGATCTTCGCATTGCCATGGCGATCTGGAATTTCGACAATGAGTTTCTTTCTTTGAGTCAATTTGAGTTCCGATAAGATATCCGGAGCCAGTTCCACGAGTTTGGTCGTGATTAAAATCACAGCGATGGTTTCATCATTCAGGGCTTTTTCAAGCGCGTTTAAAAACTCCTGTTTTTCATGAACCACTTCGCTGTCGATACCGACCAGTCGCATACCGACTTGTGTATCCACATTGTCGCTTAATAAGAAAAACTTCATAAAAATCCTTCTTCCGATTAAAGTTTGTTCAAAATCAGGATGGACATCAGTAACCCGTAAATCGCAACCCCTTCACCAAGAGCAACGAAAATCAATGACTTCCCAAAATTCTTTTCATCTTCTGAGAATGCGCCAATTGCAGCTGGAGCTGCACCACCAACGGCAATCCCTGCACCTAAGGATGACAATCCAGTTGCCATGGCTGCACCTAAGAATCCAAGACCTTGAGCAACTGTTCCAGCAAGTGGATCAACTGCTAATGCTGTCGCACCAAACACGGTTGGACGTACAAACATTTGGACAAAGAAAACTAAAGCGATGATGGTGAAAAAGCCGACAATGTGTGTTGTTAATCTGCTTTTAGCCTGTTTAACAGTGACGTTTCCTCTAAAAACCTTGACTAAAGGTAAGATGATTAAAACAAGCAAAATGAGTGGTAAACCAATTTCTAAAAAATTCAACATATTTTTAACCTCCAAAATTATTTATTTAAAGCATTGAATGCAATGCCGTTTCCAATATAATATCTTGAGAATATTTCATAAAACTCAAGTCTGAGCACCTGAATGCCCACAATCAAACCTTCCAAACCCATCACAAAGATGTTACCAAGGATCAAGACAAGCCAGCTTGTGCTTGAACCCGCCATATTCATGAGTGTCATGACCACGAGCATCATTCCAGCATGTGCGAGAATAAACCCACCGACACGGATGAAACTAACGGTATTGGTCAAATAGCTAAGTAGAATTTCAAAAAGTTCAAAGAATCCTTCAACAAAGAAGCCACCAAAACCCTTCTTAAACATCTTTTCTTCATGGAACAATCTGTTGATTGGTTCCTGAAGGAAAATGAGAATGACTGGGAGTCCTACGAAAATGGTGATCATCCACCAATTGAAGATGGATTGACCCGCCAAAAGTTGCATGACAATCCCTGTAATGATGTATCCATAGAGTAACAAACCGGATATCCCATTATGTGATGCAATGAGGACACCATATTCTTTCTTACGAATCAGCTGAATCACATTAAAGATCATCGCTATCACAATGAGTAACGCACCAATGCCAACGGCTAGATAGAGCATGGTCATGGTAATGTTGGGATCCATGACACTCACTGGCTTACCTGATAAGCCCATGAGTTGATATACCGGATCTAAGAAATTCTCAAGTCCGAAGAACGAACCATATAAGAATCCAAAGAATGTGGATGCCATACCGACTCTGAGTCCAATGGCACCTAATCTGTTTTTCTTGTAGTGGTATAAGAGTGCTCCTAAAATCATCAAGACAATGCCTTGTCCGAAATCACCGAACATTGCCCCAAATAAAATCGAATACGTGATCGCAAACAATGGCGTAGGATCGATTTCATCATAAGATGGCAAGCCATACATTTCAACAAAGACTGAGAATGGTTTTGTAAACCAACTATTCTTGATCTTTGTCGGTGGCTGGATGCGTCGGTCGCTATAGGCATCATTGACATCAATTTCAATATCTTCAAACTCTTTAAAGGCTGCTTTGAACTTCTTGACGTCTTTGACTTCGGTAAATCCTGAGATACTGAATTTATCTCCTAATCCGACCACGTACTGTTTCGCTTCATAGAAGCGATTTAAGAACAATAACTTCCCTTTGAACTTAGATAGCTTAGGCGTTGAAGTTTGAATGAACTGTAACAATGCCGCTTCTTTCTCATCTAAGACAGCTTGTGTCTTATCAATTTCTTCATGAAGAGACTCTACTGCATCTTTTGGTGTGCCATGTACAAAATCAGGAATATATATTCTTTCAAAGAAGAGTGAAGAGAATAAATTATCGATTTCTCTTTTATATTCTTCTGTTGTGAAATACATGCACCAACTATATGTATTATCATGACTGAAAGACTTATAGACAAATGGTTTGTTCTGAAAGAATCTCAGTTTTTCGACATTGATATTTGGCAATCTGCCAAATCTGATTTTGATGTATTCACTAGCAAACAGATCATCCAAAGGTACATCTAGATTCATGATGTTTTCAACTTGAATGAGCGCATCATGATAATCAGATACATGTTTTTTAAGCTCGTTGATTTCATTCGTATCTGTTTCCAACTGACTTCTAAACGCGTGCATTTCATCCATCATGTCTGAAAAGCCAATGGCTTCATCACGTTCTTCAACTGAAGGGAGTGTGATTAAAAACTTACGTTCGATTTCATCCAGTTCAGTTAGAAGTGGTGTACAAGGATTCTCACTGGCCATGGTTGTCAGACCGTGGACTTTCTCCACAATCTCACCTGCTGGAACTGGGTGAAATCCCTTGATGTCAATGAACTTCATGAGAATGCGGTCTAAGTTATTCAGATTTGAGGTTAAATCGATCAATTTAACTTTGGCAATACTCATGATGTTCTCCTTATAGACTAATAAATCAGCATCTGCTTGATTTCTTGCTCATCGACGTTATATCGAATACCTTCGATGATATTGGTGATGTTGTCAATTTCAAATTCCCCTAAGGTCATGAAAGAGACAAATACTGTGGGTAAATCATTGGAATGATACATAAATCTTTTCGCTAAGTTGTACTGGATACGACCTGCGTAATATTCAACATAGACATAATCCTTTTCTCCTTTAAATTGTGAAAAATCGGATTTTGATAAGACTTTAAGTACAGCATCTGGATCCTTAAGCTGAACCAACTCATTGAGTTTGTTTTCACTGATTCTGCTTGCTTTCCTGATTAAAACATTCTTGATCATCACCGGATCTGCTTGATAGAATTTTTTCAGTCGGTAGATCTTGATGATGTTTGAAAGTTCAATTCTTGTCTTGAAGATAGTGTCCAGATTTTGCTTGAGAATGCCTTTATAAAACTTCTTGATGCGTTTGAAAGCTTCTTCATAATAATATTCTTCGAGCTCATGTTCGATCTCGAGATATCTGATCTGCATGTTCTGACTGGTTTCAAATGGCTTGATGATTTCATAATAAGGTGTTTTGACAAGTGCTTTGAGAAGTTCTGATAAATTGGTTGATTTAAAGACCTGTTCCATATCAATGGATGTATGGGCACCAAAGAATAGAGGGACTCTACCTTTGTTTTCATCAATCTCATCAGAGATCATCGTTCTTAAGGATGTTAGAATGATTTCGTTTTCCTGTAAAATCAGATTCAATTTATAAAATGCACGATCTTTAGTGAAAATCGTATTCATTAAACGGATGTTCATATCGAAGGAACTTTTACGAAGTAAAGATTCAAGATTTCCACGGTGAATCGCCGTTTCATTGACATCCTTTAAGATTTCTTGATAATTTCCATGCTTTTTAAGATATACGACAAGTTCAGCAATCGACTTGAATCTAGAGATCTTTTCGTATTCTTCTGGTTTGATGAAATTGCCGTAAATGGATTTAGCCTTGGTAATCGTAGCATTGTTCGCCCAGTTGCCCATAAGGATCTCCTTTCATAGATTCAAGATGAATTAGATTTTAAACCATGTTTCCTTGATGCGCTTCGGTGGTTGGATACGTCCATCACCATAAGCATCTTTTTCTTCGATTTCAATTTCTTTGACATCTTCAAAGGCTTTTTTGAATGCGTCAATTGCAGAATCTTTTACAAATGAAACAATTGCAAATTTTGGACCCATACCAACGACATATTTACGCGCTTCAAAAACACGTTCGAGGAATAAGAGTTCGCCCTTTAGATGATTGAGATGATCGAGATTTTCTTTGATGATGTCATCAATTTCCTTTTGGTAATTGTCAATCATTTTTTGAATGTTCTGATCTTCTGATTCAAGTGCTTCAATGGCTTCTCTAGGTTTTCCATGAACAAAATCAGGAATCATGCTACGCTCAAAAAGAAGAGAGGAGAAAATATTGTCGACTTCTCTCTTATATTCCGCAGTCGTGTAGTACATACACCATGTCATGTGGTGATCTTTATTAAATGATCTGAAAACAAAAGGTTTACTGTAGAAAAACTTGATTTTGTCCAAACTATCAGTTGGTATTCTACCAAAGCGAAAAAAGACGAATTCGCAGGCAAAGAGATCTTCTAGTGCAATATCCAGACTATGGATGTTCTTGATCTGAATCAGTGCATCCTGATATTTCTGAATATCTTTTTTGAGTCCATTGATGTGTGTTTGAATGGAAGCTAGTTTTTCTCTCAATTCCAAGATGTAATCGTACATCTCATTGAAATTATATTGCTTATCTTTGATTTCATCTTGCTGCAATTCTAGATTAAATTCTGTGGATAATTCATCAAGATCGGTCAAAAGAGAACGACATGGATTTTCCCTTACCAAAGAGGTCAAACCTTTGACTTTGGCGATGATATCGGTTGACAAAACAGGATGAACACCTTCAAGATCCACATACTTCATGAGGACATCGTCCATCTGATTCATTTTGGCAACCAATTCTATGATTTTCATTCTATTGTATTTCATAATACCCCCAGCATTGAAGATTTCCAATTTTGTTAGTGAGGTTTATGCAACAATCATTGGGTTGAAACATAAATCTTGTTACTCGATACACGCTTGATAGATCTGCTCAATCCACAGATCCCTATTTTCTTCATATTGTTTTTGAATACTTTTGAGTGCTTCCTTATAGATTTTCAGTTCACTCTTCTCACGATCAGACATCTCTTTTTCTAGATTTGCTTCGGTTTCCTTGAGTTTTTTCTCGATGTCAGCAAGAAAAGACTGATGCAATGCCTCAGTTTCTTTTGAAATCACTTCGTCAAGATGTTCTTTCTTCTTGACGAGTTCACTGACTTGTTCCCTCGCTTTTTTATCTAGATTGATGGTATCTTTGATGATGTTATGATGCATGGGATCACCTTCGTTTCTATTTATATTTTACGCTTTTTAGTAGGCTCTTGCAAACCAAACAGTCTGTGTAGCCACTTTATGTGTAACAGGACATAATTCAGTAATTAAGGTTTGGTCAAAAGGTAAAACACGAGCAGTTGCTGTGGTGTCTTTTTTAATCATCAGTTCGGCTTCTTCACCAGATATACTCATGGCGACATAACCGCCTTTTTTGATGTAAGCTTTAAACTCATCATAAGTTTTCGCCTGATAAGTATTATTTTCAACAAATTCTAATGCTTTTTGGTAAAGTGCATCATGCATGTTCTTTAGGATGTCTGGCATCTTTTGTGTAATTTCATCTAGATTGATTTGATGCTTTTCACGATTGTATCTTGTTACAAGTGTCACGTGACCTTGTTCTAGGTCTCTTGGACCGACTTCGATTCTGACAGGAACACCTTTCATTTCGTATTCAGCAAACTTCCATCCTGGAGATTTATTGGAATCATCAACTGAGACTCTAAATCCTGCAGCTTTCAGTTCATCAAATATTTTTTGTGTCGCTTGCTGTACTTCTATTTTCTGGGATTGAATTGGAATGATCACAACTTGTGTAGGTGCAACATAAGGTGGCAATACCAACCCTTCATCATCACCGTGGACCATGATGACAGCACCGATCAAACGCGTGGATACACCCCATGAAGTCTGATAAGCGAGTTGTTGCTGATTGTTTTCATCTTGGAACTTGATATCAAATGCTTTTGCAAATTCTTGACCGAAATAATGTGTGGTTCCTGATTGTAACGCTTGTCCGTCATGCATGAGTGCTTCGATACTATAAGTATCAACGGCACCAGCGAACTTTTCTTTTTCTGTTTTCTTACCTGTGACAAAAGGAATCGCTAAAAGGTCTTTGCCTAAATCTCTATAGATATCAAGGATATCTAAGGTTTCTTTTCTTGCTTCTGCTTCAGATGCATGAACTGTATGTCCTTCTTGCCATAAGAATTCTTTACCTCTTAAGAAAGGTCTTGTCGTTTTTTCCCAACGGACGACACTACACCATTGATTATACATTTTAGGTAAATCACGATATGAGTTGACTACTTTCTGATAATGCGTGCAAAAAAGGGTCTCGGAAGTTGGACGAATGATGAGTCGTTCAGCCAAGTCTTCAACACCTGTTGTTGTGACGATTGCTGTTTCAGGAGCAAATCCTTCCACATGATCTTTTTCTTTTTGGAAAAGAGATTCAGGAATGACTAAAGGCATATAGACATTTTGATGTCCAGTTGCTTTAAGTCTTCGATCCAAATCTTGCTGAATGCCTTCCCAAATTGCATATCCATAAGGACGATAGATGATGAATCCTTTGACATCACTATAGTCCATCAGTTCTGCTTTTAAACATAAATCAGTATACCATTGTGCGAAATCAGCATCTCTCGATGTGATCGCATCTACCATTTTTTTATTCTGTTTCATAAGGTCACCTTAGTTTATTTTCTACTAATTCTAATTAATGTTCCAACAACGACAACGAAAAAGATGATTGGGAAAAACATCCAGATCATCATGCCCATGCCGTTGAATCCAAATATGACGATAAACAAGACAAACATGATGATAAATCCACTGATGGATGATCTTCTACCACTACTGTCTCTTCGATATGCTGGACGGCTGAAAAAGACAGGGTCTTCATGTTCTTGTTGTGTCTCTCTATGAGCATCTTTATAATATTTGCGATCCTGTTCTTCGAACAGATCATCATATTTCTTATAGAGATCTTTTTCTTCTTTTTTCATTTTTTACCCTCAACCAAAATGGTCTTTCCGTCTATAAAATCGATTTTTCTTTCCTTGTATAAATGTCCGATGGCACGTTTGAAGGCTTTCTTGCTCATCTTAAAGATCGCAAAGATTTCTTCTGGAGAACTATCAGCTGTCAAGTTCATACTGCCTTTTCTGACAATATAAGATAAGACTTGATTTGCATCATCATAGATCGCAACTTCTTTTTGTGGTGCTAAAGATCCTGTATAGCCTTTCTCTGAGAGAAAGTTGACTTTGACATCCACAGCCTGACCATAACGAAGTTCTGTTTTGATCTGAGATTCATGAACAAAGATCCAATGACCATCTAAAGTAAGCAGGTTTGCTCCAGCTTGTCCGATTTTTTGTACATAAGCTGTTACTGTTGATTTCAATTCAATGGGTTCTTCTGGAATCAGTCTAGATTCCTCTTTTGAAATGAGTTTGGCAACGAGCTTTCCTTTAACTTTAATGGAAACATAAAGTCTGTCCCCAACCTGCGGCCATAAACCTTTATCTTTAGGTAAGTCATCAGAAGACAACAAGAGTTCTTTTGCAATGCCCATATCCAAAAAAACACCCAAATAGTCATGGACAGCAGAAACAGTTAAGAATCCCGGTCGACTGACTGTGATATATGGTGTTTTAAGGGTTGCTGCAAGTCTACCTTTCTGATCATAATACAAAAAAGCATCAACCAACATGCCTTTGGTCAGTTCTTGATGCATCGATTCATTATTATGCAAAAAAACTTCACCCTCTGGAGTGTCTAGCATATACCCAATATCTGTTTTTCTGTTCACTGTAAATTGACTGACGTCACCGACTTTAATAGCCATATAATCACCTTTTTTTATTATACCATAAAACAAATGTTTTATCTTTACATGCATAAAAAAAGTGCCGAAGCACTTTTTAGATATCTAGTTCTTTGAGCACTTCTTCATATTGCTTGATCAAAAGACCTTTGAAGAACTCTGTCAGTGGTTTTAAATCCTTTTCAGACTTGAAAGATTCAAGATACTTGATGTAATCTTCTCTTAAGTCTAAAGGGATGGTAATTGGCAGATAACCGCCTTTAATTAAGAAGTAATTGAGGACAAGCTTCGCCAACCGTCCGTTGGCATCGACAAATGGATGAATCTTGGCAATGCTTGCATGCGCATAAGTTGCTTTTTCAAGACAATTACCTTTAAAACTATCTATATCTCTAAAGAATCTGTTCATGCGATCGTAAACCTTGATGTGATCAGGTGGTTGGTGTGAGGCACCGAAAATGTTGATGTTCACATTTCTATAAACACCACCTTGGAAGATGCCTTCAACCAAGATTTCATGAATGTCTTTTAATTTCTCTTCATTGAATGATTTTTTTTCTAATGCTTCTTTTTTGACGAATTCAAATGCTTCTAAGTGATTGAGAATTTCTTTTTGTTCTCTTTCACTGTATTCCAGTAGAGCTTTTGCCTGACTTAAGCGCTGAACATCCTCATAAGGAATCCGGTTATGGCCTTCCATACCGACAGCATCATAAGTGTAGAGTAACGCGAACTTTTTTTCGACCTCTTCTACTTGTTTTGGGTCACATTCCTTGACGACGTTACTCAGGTGTTGACGCTCTACTTCTAAAAGATCTTTCTCCATATTATCATCGCTCCCATCTTATGCCTCATTATAACATAAAAGCGCTAACAGTGACAAGCGATAAAAGAAAAACACGAACATTATGTGTTAGTCTTTCATATATCGTTTCAAGAAAGCTTTTGTTCGTGCTTCTTTTGGAGTATTTAAGATGATTTCTGGCGTACCGATTTCAGCGATAACACCTTGATCCATGAAGACAATTCTGTCTGAAACTTCTTTAGCAAATGCCATTTCATGTGTGACGATCACCATCGTCATTCCTTCATTTGCCAAAGTCTTGATGACAGAAAGGACTTCACCGACCATTTCAGGATCCAAAGCCGAAGTTGGTTCATCAAAGAGCATGATCTTAGGATTCATGCATAAAGCACGTGCAATAGCAACTCTTTGCTTCTGACCACCAGATAAAAGACCTACTGGTGAATGAATGAAATCCTGCATACCTACCTTCTTTAGGAAGGTAATTGCTGTTTCTTCAGCTTCTGCTTTTGATTGTCCTAGTAATTTGATAGGACCCAATGTGCAGTTGTTTAGCACATTCTTATTGTTGAACAAATTGAACTGCTGAAATACCATCCCGATGTGCATTCTCAGCTGTTCAAGATTGGTTTTGGGATCCATTAAATCAGAACCTAAAAAGTAGATGTGTCCATCATCAGGTTCATTCAAGAGATTCAAACATCTTAGAAGTGTGGTTTTGCCTGAACCGGATGCACCAATGATTGTAACCACTTCTTTTTCGCTCACATCAAGATTGATGCCATTTAAGACAAGCTGATCATCAAAATGTTTATGGATATTTCTGATTTCAAGAATATGCTCAGTCATTTTGAGTCACCTTCTTCATTTGTGCTCTACCTTTTTCAAGTCTGCCAACGAGTTTGCTCGTAAAGAATGTCAAAATCAGGTAAATGATTGCAGCAATAAAGAAACCTTCAACTATACGATAATTGGAAGATGTCGCCATTGAGGTTGCTTTAAAGATGTCAACCACACCAATGACACTTAAAACTGCTGTATCTTTAAGGTTAACGATAAATTCATTACCAATCGCTGGTAGTGAGTTTTTTATTGCTTGCGGTAAGACAATCTGAAACATCGATTGGCTTCTGGAAAAACCTAATGATCTTGCTGCTTCCATTTGTCCCTTGTCAATGCCGTTGATGCCGCTTCGAATCACTTCTGCAATATAGGCTGTGGTGTTCAAAGTGACAACAATGAGTCCAGCAACAAGTGATGTCCACCATGATATCCCTAAAGGCGCAAACCCATAATAAAAGAGCATCGCTTGGACAATCATTGGTGTACCACGAAAGATCGTGACGTAAACATAGGAAAACCCCTGTCCCAATTTCTTAAGGAAAATGGAAAGGGCATGATCACGTCTGTGATCGATTTCCTGTGTACGCAGTACGGTCAGTAGGAGGGATAAAAGAAACCCTCCCAATGTACCGACAATAGATAAAAATAGGGTAATTAGAATGCCTCTGATAAAGAAACCAGCATAGGTGTCAATCAGATAATAGATGGTCTGAAAAAACTGGTCTTTCGGAGGTAAAGTCAAGAAAATCATCTTATGCTTGTGGTTGTCTTGACAAAGCTGATGCCATAATATCGTTGCGTTGTTGATCCGATACTGTTGCTAAAGCAGCATTGACTGCAGCAAGCAAATTGGTATCTTCTTGTCTTAATGCAACTGAAACAACAACATCTTCATCAGATACTGTAAAACCATTGCCATCAGCAAATGAGATGATGGTAAAATTGCTATTGGATTGAACCAAACCTTGAGCCACCGGCAGTTCAGCAACAAAGCCATCAACTGATCCTGAGGATAAAGCAACTGCCAAAGCACTGTAATTGTTCAAAGATGTTTGATGAAGCACATTGGGAATTTGATCAATGAGATCATCTTGAAGTGTGCCTTGTTGAGCAACGATTTTCGCACCTGAAAAATCATTAAGTGATGTTGCATTCGCATAGGCACCATTGGTGCTGACAACCATCACTTGTTCTGAGCGGTAATATTCATTACTGAATGCAACAGTTTGTGCACGTTCTGCTGTTGGACTCATCCCAGCAACGATCATATCGATTTCACCGGAAAGGAGAGCAGGAATCAATCCATTCCATTCGATTGCTTTAACGACCAAAGTTAAACCCATTGAGTCAGCAACCGTTTGTGCCATGACGATATCATACCCATCCACATAAAATCCTGGTTGACCATCAAGAGCAACTGTGTATTCGTTTGCAGTTGGTGTTGTCCAGTTGAATGGCGCATAAGCTGCTTCTAAACCAACAACAATCTGTGTTTCCGAATCCAAGTTGAATTGGGAATCACTCGCACATGCACTCAAGGATAAACCGAGTGCTAAAATTAAACCTAAAACTAAAAATCTTTTCATTCTCTCTTCCTCTTTCTTTTGTTTTGTTAACAAAAAAAGCGCCCGAGAGGACACTTCATAAATAATCTACTATATTCATGCTAGCGCCTCTACTTTCGTAGGAGTGTTATAAGTTTTTCCTATAACCCCATGATTTCCTTATGCCTAAGTAATCATTCGGCGATGATTGCCTTTCGATTCCTTCACAGTCTGCCGACTCCGGAATTTACTTTTCTACATCGCTACCTCTATGCTCTTAAATTGTACATGACCTATTGTATCATATCTGTGCAAGATGTCAATAAAAAAGACAAAAAAAATAGAAGGGGGACTCAAATTGAGTCCCCATACCTTTTGAAAATTATAGTTTAACTACGTTAGCCGCTTGTTGTCCGCGGTCGCCGTTTTTAACATCAAATTCTACTTGGTCGCCTTCTGCCAATGTTTTGTAACCTTCAGATTGAATTGCACTGAAGTGTACAAAAATGTCTTTGCCGTCAGCTGAAGAAATAAATCCATATCCCTTATCAGCATCGAACCATTTTACTACTCCGGTCATTGTGATACTCCTTTTTTATAACTTAGCAACTTAATGCTTAAGTACATTATACACATAACAGAACCAAATTACAAGGAGATAACGCAATAATTTGATTTATTCGAATTGACTTTGATAGAGTTCATTGTAGAATCCATTCAAATCAAGGAGTTGTTGATGTGTACCTTGTTCGACGATGTTGCCTTCTTTGACAACCAAGATCAATTTCGCATTTTGGATGGTAGAAAGTCTATGCGCAATCACAAAGGTTGTTTTGCCTTCCATAAGGGCAATCATCGCTTTTTGAATCTGGACTTCGGTATGCGTATCCACATTGGATGTCGCTTCATCTAGGATGAGCATTTTGGTTCTAGAGAGCATGGCTCGTGCGATGACCAAAAGCTGCTTCTGTCCTTTTGAAATGTTTAAACCTTCATCTGTCAAAATGGTATCATACCCATTGGGCAGATGAGAGATGAATGAGTGGATACGTGCTTTCTTGGCTGCTTCTTCGACTTCAAAATAACTGACGTCTCCATTGCCATAGGCAATATTTTCATAAACAGTTCCATGGAAGATCCATGTATCTTGCAAGACCATTGAAAATGCTTTGCGTAAACTCTTTCTGGTTAGGGATTTAATGTCTTTACCGTCAAGTGTGATCACACCTTGATTGACATCATAAAATCGCATGAGTAGATTAACGATCGTTGTCTTTCCACCACCAGTTGGTCCAACAATAGCAACCACTTGTCCAGCAGGAGCTGAAAGATTGACATGATCTAAAACAATCTGATCTTTGAGATAACCAAAGGTTACATCATTAAATGCAACTTCTCCTTTAACTTTATCAAGTTCAGTTGCATCTTTGACATCTTCTGGTTCATTAGGTTGATCAAGAACCAAGAATACACGTTCTGCTGCAGCAAGTGCACTTTGAATTTCTGCCATGATGTTGGACATGTTGTTGATGGGTCCGGAGAATCTTCTAGAATACAATGTAAAACTTGTGAGATTGCCTAAGCTGATATGGCCAAGGAAATATAAGATCCCACCAAATACACCGACTAAAGCAACAGATAAGTTCGAAACAAAGTTAACCGATGGCCCAACAGATGTTGAATAATAACCTGACTCATAAGATGCTGTAGATGCCACTTCATTAATTTCATCAAATCGTTTTAAGATGGCTTCTTCTTGAACATAGGATTGAATCGTTCTTTGTCCGGTAATCATTTCTTCTGCAAATCCGTTCATTTCTCCGAGTTTTTGATTACGTATGCGATACTTCTTTTTAACAAGTTTGGATAAGACACGTGTAATCGTGATAGAAATTGGAATCGTCACGACAAAGACGAGTACTAATAAAGGTGACATGATCAACATCATCACAAACGAAATCACGATGGTGATGAACGAAGTGATGATACTCATGGCATCCGTTGCCAATGAGGTATTGATGGTATCAATATCATAACTCATTCGGCTGATGATATCGCCTGTTTGATTTTGATCAAAATAGGAAACTGAAACCTTGTTTAGTTTTTCAAAGACATCTTGTCTCATCTTATAAACTACACTTTGTGAGATCTTAACCATGGAAACGGATAAGATATAGTTTAAGAATGCACTCACGAGATAAAAAACAATCATCAAGGCTGCATAGAAAAAGACTTGTTTGTAGTTGACTCCATTTTCCATTGAAGAAATGGTCCGTCCAGTTAGATAAGGTCCAATCAATGAAAGGATATTTGCAATGATCGTTAAGATGAAAGCAAATAACAATTT
>QKIB01000150.1 GCA_003249785.1 Acholeplasmatales bacterium | reverse complement strand
ACCATATGAAAAGACCCAACCAGATTTTGAGTTTCTTAAAAACAAGACCAATCACATCAAGCATAGTGATTGTAGATTTCGGAATGACCCTGATTCTTTGGATTGATGGGAATTTTTCATTGAACACACTCATCAAGTATGGTGCACTCAATCCTCTTCTCGTGACACAAAATCATGAATACCTTAGATTGATCACCGTGATGTTCTTACATGGAAGTCTTATTCATTTCCTTATGAATGGTCTTGCTTTATTCTATATAGGCGGTCAGATGGAACTCATTCTTGGTCCTAAAAAATACTCAATCCTATACTTTATTTCAGGCATTGGTTCAAGCATCCTAGTTGTCTTATTAGGCACAGCAAACAGCATTACCGTTAGTGGCGCAATCTTTGGCATCATGGGTGGTATGCTGATGCTTACCTTCCAAAAACCAAGATGGTTTAATGAAAGAGCTATTCGTAGCATCAGACAATTGATTGTAATTAACCTCGCATTCACCTTCTTATTCCCAAACATCAGTGTTGCTGGTCATGTTGGTGGGTTGATCACTGGTTTGATTCTCTTCTACTTCATGGTTCCAAAGATTCCATATTTCGTAGAAAAAAGACAAAAAGAAATTCAAAAACAATCTATGGAAGCACCTTATCAGGCATAAGGTGTTTTTTTATGCAGTAACCGATGCATATTTGATAATCGTGTTATAATGATAGCGGAAGAACGAGGTATGCATATGAAGAAAAAAAGAGGGAATCTTTCAAGTCCTAAAAAAGTAGATATCGTTCAAAACAAAGGTTTCTTAAGGAAACTTTTAGCATTTGTCGGCCCTGCCTATCTAGTCAGTGTCGGTTATATGGATCCAGGAAACTGGGCAACCGATATTGCTGGTGGTAGTCAATTCGGCTATAAACTCATCTGGATTATTCTCGTTTCTAACATTATGGCTATCGTTTTTCAAAGCTTATCTGCTCGATTAGGTGTTGTGTCCGGTAAGGACTTAGCACAAGCTTCGAGTTCACATTATCCTAAACCTGTGAACTTTACGTTATGGATCTTAGCAGAAATCGCCATCATCTCCACAGATATTGCTGAAGTACTAGGGACAGCTATCGGGATTTCTCTTATTTTCAAAGTTCCGATTGTCTATGGTGTGCTCATCACGGGATTCGATACGCTTCTCTTACTTTTAATCAATCGGTTGGGTGTTAGAAAAATGGAAGCTTTCATCATTATGTTAATTTCCATTATCGGCATCAGCTTCTTGGTTGAAATCATCATCTCGAAACCAGATTATGTCAATATCCTTTCTGGATTTGTTCCCACCATTCCAAATGCAGCAGCTTTATATATTGGTATCGGCATCATTGGTGCAACCATCATGCCGCATAATTTATACCTTCACTCTTCTTTGGTTCAAACCAGGAACTATAAAAAAGATAAAGATGGCATCAAGCAAGCCATCAAGTTTAATACTATCGACTCAATCATTGCTCTCAATTTCGCATTCTTTGTTAACGCAGCGATTTTGATAGTTGCAGCAGCAGTCTTCTATGAAACAGGTCGTTATGATGTTGGAGACATTCTCACTGCACATCAACTTCTAGAACCTATTTTAGGTACAGAGTTAGCACCAATCTTATTCGGGATTGCGTTAATCGCTGCAGGACAATCTTCAACCATCACAGGTACCTATGCAGGTCAGGTCGTCATGGAAGGCTATATCCATTTGAGACTTCAACCTTGGGTCAGACGCATCATCACCCGTTTACTTGCTATCATTCCAGCTTTACTCGTTATCGTCCTTTATGGTGAACAAGCGAGTGGATCCTTATTGATCCTCAGCCAAGTTGTTTTGTCACTACAACTCAGTTTCGCAGTAATTCCTCTGATTCATTTTGTCAGCAGTAAGAAGTTCATGAAGGACTTTGCAATCAAGATCAAGATGCGCGTGATGTCATGGCTCATGGCAACCCTCATCATGATCCTCAATGTCATCTTGGTTATCGATACCTTAAAGGAGTGGTTTAAGGATGGCGTGAATTTCTTCGTTTATGCATCCGTTATTCTTCTCATTTTAGGTTTGATGCTACTCTTGATTTATATCATTTTCGAACCATTCATCAATCGTGGAAAGACACAGGATCGTGTTTGGATTCACCATTTGACTCAAGTACCTAACATCATCAAGATCGAACCCTATAAGAAAATTGCATTGTCTTTGGATTTCTCCAAAAATGATCAATCCATCTTATCTCATGCTGCTCATCTAGCAACCTTTGAAACTGAAATTGTATTATTGCACGTCGTTGAAAGTGCTGGTGCTGCAATCTATGGCGGAGAGATTAGTGATAATGAAACCATCGTGGATGCTGAAATGCTTAATAAGTATGCAGTTGCCTTGAAAGATATGGGTTACAAGCATGTCACCACTGAAATGGGATACGGAAAGCTTTCAACTGCATTACCCAAGATGATCAATAAACATCAAGTGGATATTGCAATCTTCGGATCTCATGGTCATAAAGCATTTGGTGATTTGATCTTTGGATCATCGATTGATCGAATCAAACATCAAATCAATATTCCAATCTTGATTGCCAATCAATAAGTAATTTAAAAGGGCTTTATTAAGCCCTTTTTTGTTTATTATTTAGATGAGTCAATCATCAGTTGAACCAAATGATTGGAAAACTCCGTTGGATCTTCAATCGGATATCCTTCAATGAGTAATGCTTGATGATAAAGGATACTTGCATAGTCATCAATCTTCTGTTCATCTTTCTCATAGACCTTCTTGAGTGCGGTAAACAAGTCATGATCTGGATTGATTTCTAAGATCTTGTCTGCATGGACATTTGCTGCATTAGGCATTTGTTTCAAGATCTTTTCCATTTCCATACTGATGCCTTCACCAGAAACAAGACAGACAGCAGATTCTTTCAATCGATAGGATAACTTGACATCCTTGACTTTATCTTTCAAAGCTTTCTTAATTGCTTTTAAGATGTCCTTGTTTTCCTTTTCTTTCGTCTTCAGATCTTCTTTCTTGGTTTCATCCACAAGATCCGTATCTGCTTGCTGAATGGATTTGAAAGGCACATCTCCATAGGTTTGCATAACCTGAATCATGAACTCATCGATTTCATCGGTGAGAAGTAAAACTTCAATTTCCTTTTCTCTCATGACATCCATCTGTGGGAGTTTCAAAATACTTCCTTTGGACTTACCTGTTGCATAATAGATGGCATTCTGATCTGTCGGTTTATCATCAACATATTCTTTGAATGTAATGTAATCATCACGCTTGCTGGTCTTGAACAAGATCAAATCTTGAAGCTTTTCTTTGTTGAGTCCAAAACTTTCATAGATCCCATATTTGAGTGTTGTCTTATAACTTTCATAAAACTTTAAGTATTTCTCTCTATCCTGAGCAAGCATGCTTTCAAGTTCACTCTTGATCTTCTTTTCTAGATGGGATGCTATTTTTTTGACTTGTTGATTTTGCTGCAAGAGTTCTCTTGAAATATTTAAAGAGATATCTGCAGAATCTACGAGACCTTTGACGAACTTGAAATAATCAGGTAAGAGGTCCTTGTTCTTATCTTGGATAAAAACACCTTTGCTGTAGAGTTGAAGACCCTTTTCATATTTTTCACTGTAGAAATCATAAGGTGCTTTTTCAGGAATGAAAAGAAGTGCTGTATAGGTGAGCATCCCTTCAACGTTTGTATGAATCACTTTGAGTGGTTCATCATAATCATTGAACTGATGTTTATAGAAGGTTGACATTTCTTCATCTGTAATCTCTGATTTCTGCTTCTTCCAGATGGGAATCATTTGATTCAAGACTTCTTTTTCTTCAACTTCTTTTTTATCTTCAGTCTTCGTGACCATCATACAAATAGGGTATCTGACATAATCACTATACTTCTTGACTAGAGATTTTAAACTATAGGTCTTTGTATATTGGCTGAAGTCTTCTTCATTTTCTTCATCATCGGCTCTTAAGTTGAGAATGATGGTTGTTCCTAAATCTGTACGGTCGATTTCTTCAATTGTATAAGAAGATTCCCCATTGGACTTCCATCTATATCCAGTTTCTGCAAATGGTGATCTGGTTTCTACAGTCACGGTTTCTGCTACCATGAATGCACTATAGAACCCCACACCAAATTGTCCGATTAAATCGACATCGTTTTGTTCGATTTTCTCCAAGAATGCTTTGGATCCGCTTTGAGCGATGGTCCCTAAATTGTTAATCAGCTCTTCTTCAGTGAATCCGATCCCGTTATCAGCAATAACAAGGGTACGTCCTTTTTCATCTGGGGTCAACCAGATTTCGTAATCCACTGGTGGGATTGAACTGTCAGTCAGTGATAGGAAATGACGTTTGTCAATCGCATCACTTGCGTTGGAAATAAGTTCTCTTAAGAAAATTTCTTTTTGTGTGTAAATCGAGTGAGTCATGAGATGTAAGAGTTTTTTTGACTCTGTTTTAAATTGTTTTGTCTTTGCCATAAATGATCGCCTCCATTAAAAATATTAATCAAAAGATGTTTTGATGTCAAGACAGACGTATTTTTTTGTTAAAAAATACAAAGTTTATTTCTTTTGGTTTTCACCCTTCTTAAGAGATAACAGAATGCCAAGAACAATCGAAAGATACGCAGCCATGAGCACCCGATAATCTTCAGGAAGCATAAACGTGATGGTATGTGCTGGAATCCAGAATAAAGGAATCGTGATAAACACAATAAAACGGAAGAAAACGAGAAAATCAATGCGATCGATGACAGATGAGAAAGGTACTTTAACGATGGTTTTGAGTTTCCCTTCTCCTAGTTCGATATAGTTATCAGTGATCCGATGGAAAATCATAAAGGTTGGTGCGAAAAAGACATTCATAATGGTACTGATTAAAAATGCAGTCAGAATGGAACCAAAAACGCCGGTTGCTGCTGGCAGAAGGTTTGCAGTTTGTGCAGCTGAGACGCCACTGGCAAACACTTTAAAGATCAAGACAAAAACCATCCCTAATAATCCCCAGACAATCCCTTTCATTAAAATACCGTGATCTCCAAAATACTTACCTGTTTTCATTCGATGAACCAATCGTTCTCCCATACTTGCTAAAATAGCTGTTTTGAGAAATCCCATAAGATACGGATAATTGCTTGTTAATTGTTCATAGACGATTCTCGTTTTCGGAATAATAATCAGAGATGTGATCGCAAGCAAAATGACGATCCATAAACTATCGCTTTTTTTCATATAAACTCCTTAACACTGTACTGTTTAATTTTATGATAACACACACCACGAAAAGATAGCCATATTATCCTTCAATGATGGTTTACATACTTTCTCTTTATTGCTATAATAGAAACAAGATATTGAATTCAAAAACGGGGGACTATCAATGTTAAATTGGATATGGAAGCGAAGTCTCATCACCCTTTTGCTTGCTATAGTTTTTACTTTAAGTGCATGCACTTCACCTGAACAAGGACTTATGATCAATTGGACGATTGTAGATGATCAAATGATTTGGGACGCTGTTGATGGAGCAGCTTATTATCAAGTACTGCGTTATGACATAAATGATTTGAATCAAGCTCCAATACCTTATCAAGATTATTATGTTTATCAACCAAAAATGCCTTTAATGCAATTTACGAAAAATTTAGATCATTATATTGGTCTTCGTGTTTTTTATCCAGATGGCACCACAAAAGACTCTCAAATGATGCATTTTTATCAAGATATGCCTTTGCCTTATCCATTTCCATTTTCTTATGATTATCATGATGATTGGGTAACCTGGCAAAGTGCTGGCTTTTTTATTCCAAAGCTTGTCAATTTTACTTTAAAAGTCAATGATGAAGAATTTATTGTAGGCACAGCAAATACGGACGATTATCCCTCTTCGGAATTTCAATCAGGCGTCAATGAAATTTCTATTAGAGCTAATTATACCAATGGGCATTCAGATTACTCACCTGTGAAATATATCTTCAACGATATTCAACGATGGACGAATCCTTTATATTACGATCCAAGCCTTAATGAAGATTTGACATTCACTCTCGATTTGACAGAACCCATCATCTTTGTCCATGGTTATTATCCGATCAATAACTATATACTTGATGATTCTATCATCACCATATCTGGCAATGTTTTTACAATCAATCGTTACTTTATTGAGTCGCATCAATATCTTTCATCTTATGGAGTCATTTATATCGTAACCAACGAATGCATGTATTATTATAATATTAGCGACATTTCACAATATCCTGGTTAACATGATATCAATAAAACAGGACTCAATCTGAGCCCTGTTTTTTTTGTTATTTATGTTTTCTATCGTGATAATGTGTATGGAGGAGATGATGTGGTTTTTCTCCAAGTGGTTCTTCTAAATATTCATCATAAAGAACTTTAATGTCTGGATTTTCATGAGACTTACGAATCTCCATCGATGCATCCAATCGATAAGTGGAGTTGATTCTTTCTTGACGAACCTTATTGGTTGTTCCATAAGGTTGTCCACCACCACCGATACATCCACCTGGGCATGTCATGATTTCAATGAATGCATAAGGAGATTCACCTGCTCTAATCTGATCACATAAGATC
>QKIB01000129.1 GCA_003249785.1 Acholeplasmatales bacterium | reverse complement strand
AAAAGACTTACAGCCATTCAAGATTTCACCGCACTTGGTAGTGGGTTCAAGATTGCTATGAGAGACTTATCCATTCGTGGTGCCGGTGATATTTTAGGCTCAGAACAATCCGGGTTCATTGATTCCGTTGGTTTGGAACTTTATATGAAACTTCTAGAGGAAGCAATTACTGGGGTACCTTTGGAAAAGCCTAAAGAAACAGCGATTGATGAAATCTATGCGCCACGACATGTCGATCCAGAGTATGTCAGTCAAGACAGTGTTCGTATTGAAATTCATAAACGCATCAGTGAATTGAACCGGATTCAAGATGTTGAAGATCTAAAATTAGAACTAACCGATCGTTTTGGTGCACTGGATGCAGATTTACTTTTATACATGTATGAAAAACTATTCAAGAAATTCTCAGCGATGATTGGTGTCCATAAGACCATTGTCGAATCCAATCAAGTGACCTTGGTCCTTTCGATTGAAGCATCTTCTAAGATTGATGGTAAGAAACTTTTTGACAAAGCGAACGCATCTAAGACGCAAGTTAGACTTGCTTATTTGAAAGGACATGTCCATATCATCATGATCACCAAGTTTGAAAAGCAACACTGGCTCTATTTGTATGACGTATTTTTAGATGATTTGATTTATAATTGATATAGAGGTGAACGATGTGAGTGTAGATATTTTAAAGATTTCAAAGGACGCCATTGAAGCATCAAAGAAATATGATGATGTCATCAATGCGTCCATTGGCATGTTTTATGACGAAGACAAGACAATCGGGGGCATGCCAATCGTATTTCAGGCAATCAGAAGATTACCTGATGAAAAAGTATTACCCTATCCGGCAGTCGATGGTGGGAAAACATTTAAAGAGAATGTCATATCATGGGTTTTGGGAAAATATGAAAATGACATTAGAGAGAAAATGCACATCAACGCATGTGCAACACCCGGTGGCAGCGGGGCGATTGCATCGACTTTTTCTGTATATGGGAAACCAAACGATTATCTTTTCGTATCAGATATTAGATGGCAATATGAACGATTTGCAGATCGGGCGAAAATGAACCTGTTTGAACATAAATTGTTCAAAGGTGATCAGTTTGATATGGAGAACTTTAAATCCAGACTGATTGAACTCTGTCAGATTCAAAAGCGTGTGATTGTTGTTGTCAACGATCCATGCCACAATCCAACCGGATTTACATTAAGCGAATCCGAATTTAAGACATTAATTGATATCTTAAATGAGCAAGTCAATAATGACATCGTCTTTTTATATGATGTGGCTTATCTCGATTTTTCTCATGAATCGGACAATCGAATCAAGATGACCTATCTACCATTACTCAAAAAACATGTCTTGACTGTTTTAGCTTTCAGCGGTTCAAAAACATTTGGAGCATATGGTTTGAGACTGGGTGCAGCTATTGGATTATCAATTGACGAGGCAAAAGTTAAAGATTTCCACAGTCGCTTTGTCAATGAAGCACGAGGATCCTGGTCAGCAACGCCAACGCTTTCAATTGAACTATTGAATTATTTTTCCTTACCTGAAAACAAGAAAGATTTCCTAGTTGGCCTAGATCATATCAATACGCTAGTACAAAAAAGAAGTGCTTCATT
>QKIB01000055.1 GCA_003249785.1 Acholeplasmatales bacterium | reverse complement strand
GTTGCCATCCGACAAACTCTACCCCAATCTTTGGCGCCATGATCATCGATCCGGCACTAAGTCCTACGTAAACGATATCGAGTGTTGGCAAAACTGTTGAAAACCCTGATTTTTCCATCCAATAACTCAAATATAGGGGGTCACCACCATTGACGAGTAAAACATCCGCCGCTTTTAATGTTGCCATCCACTGTTCCTTAGGCATGGAGTCACATGCTGTTAATTCTAGGATGCCTATACTTTTCCATCCTAGTTCACACATCGGTGTTGGGGACTTCCCTGTATAAAAATCATAAGCGAGTTCAGCCCCATTAGGAAGTGCATAAGAGGATGTGCTGATACAAAGTGCTCGACATGACTTGATTGGTTTAGGCAATAACTCTTCAAGAGCTCTCTTAAGTGATTGATTTTGAATACCTGCAGAGGTCAACAATAAGTTCATAGCGTTCTCCTTCTTTGTGAATCTAGTAATTTAATTCAATGATATCAAAAAGGCCAAATGGCCTTTGATTAATTGATTTCGTATCTACCGTTAAATACCTGACTTAATACCATAGGATCGAGGATCATGGTTGTTGGTATGGATAAGTTGGTATAGAAAGTATCATTGCTTGATGTTGGTACTGTTCCCCAAATCTTATCTACAAATTCTGGATGATCAACAAATGGATTACGGTTGTGTTGATAACTGTACACCACATCGTTTCTGTGAAGTTCAAAACTATCCACTGGATCTTGTGCATTCCATTTGAGTAATGTATTGAGCATTGCCATTTGATAGATTGCGGGAGATGTACTGTTGACCAGTGTCAGATTATCATATCTGACAGTCATGTAGAACAGGATGCGTGCAATATCGCCTTTAACCGCATCTCTTGGCTCATACGCACTGCTTAAACCTGATTCGTCAAAGTAATCATTTCCTCTTGATGAGTTCTCACTCGGATTTGCTGGTTTTAGATTGTACAAATCCGAACCAACTCCAATATATGAGTTATTAATATTTATGACATTAGTATCATATAGAAGTGATTGAGGCCAAACATGTTCTCTATTCCATGTATTTCCATCATCCCAAACGCCTGATACAGAAATTCCAAGATAGACTAGAATGACATTACTTGGGTTATTTGGATCTTGATCTGTTTCATCAAGGATGTAGCGTGCATCACCATAACTGACACCTGTGAAGCCCGTTGTAACAACTGTTCTCAAGAAAGAAACAAGTGTTTGACCAGTGAGTCCGTCTGCACCTTCGTAATATCCTGTATAGGTATAATTATCAATATACTGCCATTGTGCATAAAGGGTGACGTTCTGGGTCATCTGTCCACCAAAGACATAATAATCGGTTCCGGTCGTTTGTTCTGTCCAACCTAAGAAGTTATAACCGTCTTTGACGGGATCAGTGACAGTTGCTACTGTTTCTTGATATTTGTAGTCAACTGTGTTGAGTACATTATCACCATCCATAAGGGTTAGTGTATAAACTGCACGGTCAAAATATGCTGCAATTTCTAGATTTGTCCCTTCAGTGACTGTGCCCGAAGTGGTACTTGCACTATTTAAAACAAATCCATCTTTTGTGGTTGGTGTGTCAATCACTGTGCCAACTTCAGCTGTACCTGAAGATGTAGAATCCAATGTATAGGAATCATCAGTTAAATTCTGAAGATAAATTTCAATGGTATATGTGCTTGTTACAACAGGTGTCATGATTGCGTAAATCGTGAGATCGGTTGTGACTGCTTGATTGAAATCGAATAATGTCCCTGTTTGCAGATCTGTAGTCCATCCGTCAAATCTATATCCAGTGACAACAGGGTCGTTAGGAATGTTCGCTTTTTGTCCATCGACAACGACGATGGTGTCTGTTTCTCCGTTGACATTAAATGTCACATCATGATAAACGGTTGTTCCTAAAACAACAACATCGAATGTTTTTTGAACACTGCTAGAACCTAGAGTGACTGTCAAAATTAAGGTAACAGATTCATCATCTGCTTTTCTATTGACGGTGCCAAAGTTATCAATGACATTCATATTGCTGCTTTGCCAACTGATGACTGCAGATGCTTCTAGATCAGAAGTGAGCGGCAATGTGATGTTTTGTGTGATACTCGTTGCCGTATCCGTTTGCGCATAACCGATTTCAATGGCATCCATGACTTCGGTTGCTGTATGTGTAATTGGATTTTGATCACATCCTGAAAATGCGAAACTCATTAAGACAAATGCAATCATGGTAAATAGCTTTTTCATAAGGTTCCTCGTTTCTCGTGCTTGCGTGCATTACTATTGTAAACCCAAAACCTTAAAATAACAAGGATTTTTGCTAAAACACACTATTTAAATAGTGTAAATAAAAAAGGCATAGGTTCGCTATGCCTTTGATAGATGTTCGTTTTCTTATACGAATTCAATGATTGCCATTGGCGCAGCATCGCCGCGTCTTGGAATGGTCTTGATGATTCTGGTGTATCCGCCAGTTCTGTCCGCATAACGTGGACCAAGTTCGGAAAATAACTTTTGAACAGCGTTTTGACCTTCTTTGACTTCTTCAAAACGTACAGTTTCAGCAGCTTGTCTTCTTGCAGCTAAAGAGCCGTCTTTTGCCAAAGTGATCATTTTGTCAGCCAATTTCTTCAATTCCTTTGCTTTTGCTTCTGTGGTAACGATACGTTCATTGATGATGATATCTGTCACCAGATCACGAAGTAAAGCTTTTCTCTGATCGCTGTTGCGTCTTAATCTACTATAAGCCATGATTTACTCCTTCTCTTCATCGTCTAAATGAAATTTTGAATCTTTGGTTGCTGTATTTTCGAACTCAAGTCCGTGTTCAGCAAGTTTTTCTTTCAATTCCTTGAATGATTTTCTACCTAAGCTTCTAAATCTCATGACATCTTCTTCAGTCAAACGAATGATTTGAGCAACCGTATAGATGCCGGAACGCTTCAAGCTGTTAAACAGGCGTACAGACAGATCCAGTTGTTCAATCTTCATTTCAAGTTTCTTGTTTGCAGGTTCTTCTTCTTGTTCGAAAATAAAGTCTGTTGACGCTGCTTGTTCGCTGATTTGAACGACGACGTCCAAATAGTCGATGAGCATCTTGGATGCGAGTGCAAGTGCTTCTTTAGCATCGATTGCACCATTGGTTTCAATGTCCAATGTCAATTCATCCGCATCGCCTCTTGTTTTTTCAACATGATAGCTGACGCGTGATACTGGTGTATAGATTGCATCAATTGGAATGATACTCTTTTCGCCTCTGTTGAAAACTTTGTTCTTTTCGGCATTCACATAACCTACACCACGACGGATAGTGACTTCCATAGAAAGTCTGCCTGTGTCAGATAGGCTAGCAATGACTTGTTCTGGATTGATAACTTCGACACCGTCGACGTGATTGAAATCAGCTGCGGTGACTTTGCCTTGACCAACCGCATAAAGTTCAAGTTTTTGCTCGAAATCTGGATCGGTTGAATCCACTTTGAAAATGACTTTCTTAAGGTTCAGCACAATACCCATGACATCTTCATAGACACCTTCCATGGTTGAGAACTCATGTTCGACACCATCGATTTTGATATTGACGATTGCTGCACCTGGCAATGAAGACAAGAGCACTCTTCTGAGTGCGTTGCCTAATGTAATGCCATACCCACGTTCCAATGGTCTAATGACGAAGCGACCCTTGTTACCATCAACTGACAATTCTTCAACTGCTGTTGGTTTTTCAAACTTCAATTCTTTCACAAGTTACCCCTCCTTAGATTATCCACGTGGACGTTTTGGTGGTCTGCATCCATTGTGTGGGACTGGTGTTACGTCTCTGATTGCTGTAATTTCAAGACCAGCTGCCTGTAGTGAACGGATAGCCGCTTCACGACCTGGACCAGGTCCTTTAACAGATACTTCAACTTTGATCATGCCGTTGTCCATTGCTGTTTTAGCAACGGCTTCAGCTGACATTTGCGCTGCATAAGGTGTTGATTTTCTGCTACCTTTGAAGCCAAGTGCACCAGCACTGCTCCAAGCAATGGCATTCCCATCAACATCTGTGATTGTTACGATTGTATTGTTGAACGTTGTATGAATGTGTGCAACACCAAGGGGGACATTCTTTCTAGCCTTACGCTTTGTTGTTTTTTTACGAGCCATGTTCTATTCCTCCCTTACTTCTTCTTACCGGCAATCGACTTTGGTTTACCTTTTCTTGTACGTGCATTGTTTCTGGTGTTTTGACCACGTACAGGTAATCCCTTACGATGACGGATACCGCGATATGAACCAATTTCCATGAGACGCTTGATATTCAATGTAACTTCACGACGAAGGTCACCTTCGGTTGTGTAGTTGAGAATTTCAGTACGGATACGGTTCAATTCATCTTCAGTCAATGCTTTAACACGTGTGTCTTCACTCACGTTAGCATTCTTTAAAATTTGTTTGGCAGTTGGTAATCCAATGCCATATACATAAGTCAACGAAACCACGACGCGTTTGTCGCGTGGAATGTCAACGCCTGCTATTCTTGCCATAGTTCCTCCTATTTAACCTTGTCTCTGATTATGTCTTTTATTTTTTTTGTTGATGACATAGACTTTGCCTTTACGCTTAACGATGATGTCATCTTCGCTTCTTTTTTTAACTGACGCTCTTACTTTCATATATGCGTTCCTCCTTATTTGCGTCGATATGTGATTCGACCGCGTGTTAGATCGTATGGTGACAACTCTACTGTAACTTTATCACCAGGTAAAATGCGTATGTTATGCATACGGATTTTACCAGAAACATGAGCCAATACAATATGGCCATTCTGGATCAGTTCGACTTTGAACTTTGTGTTGGGTAATACTTCGATAACGCGTGCTTCGACTTCAATTAAATCTTCTCTTGCCATAGACTCACTCCTTCTTTTCTCTTTTTGTTAAAATTTCGTATCCAGTTTCCGTGATCACGATCATGTGTTCAAAATGTGCACTTGGTTTGTGATCGGTTGTTATGGTCGTCCAATTATCCGAGAGTACCTTGACGTTCTTGGTTCCGAGATTGATCATCGGTTCCACACAAAATGTCATGCCTGGTTTCAGAAGAGGTCCTTGATTTGGTTTCCCAAAATTGGGGACGTATGGTTCTTCATGTAACTCTCTGCCGATACCATGACCGGTGAATTCTTCGACAATGCCGTATCCGTATGGTTTGACATAGGATTCGATGGCATGTGAGATATCCGATACATGATTGCCTGGTTTGGCTTGTTCAAGTCCGACGTAAAGTGACTGTTCAGTCACATCCAAGAGTTTCTTTATCTCTGGTCGGATGTCGCCAACAGGATATGTCGTTGCAGAGTCTGCATGATACCCTTTGAATAAGACACCAAAATCTAACGTAATAATGTCTCCCTCTTTGAGAATTTTCTTTTTCGAGGGAATACCGTGAACAACGACTTCATTGATTGAAGTACAGATGGATCCTGGAAAGCCATGATAACCCTTGAAAGAAGGGGTCGCTCCAAGATGAACGATATAATTTTCGGCGAGTAGATCGAGCTGTTGCGTGGAAATGCCTGGTTTGATATGTTCTTTGAGCATATCTCGTGTTTCATCTAAGATGCGTCCGGCTTCGCGCATCAGCTCAATTTCTCTTTGCGATTTGATTTGAATCAATTCAACTCACCTAGTGCTTTCATAACTTGAGCATGCGTGTGTGCGATGGTACTAGTTCCATCGATATACACGATTGCTCCTTTTTCTTGATAATACCCAATCACTGGGGCTGTCTGATCCTTGTAGATTCGCAAGCGTCTTTGCACCGTTTCCGGCATATCGTCATTACGTTGTATCAGTTGTCCGCCATCAAGATCACAGATGCCTTCAACTTGAGGTTTTTTACTGTGAATATGATAGACAGCACCACATGTACTACACACACGACGACCGCTGATGCGTTCTACGATTTGTTCTTCTGGCGCGTCAATGTTAATCACCGCGTCCAGTTTGCAGCCCTTTTTTGCTAGTATTTCATCTAATGCTTTTGCTTGTTCGATGTTTCGTGGATACCCGTCAAACAGGAATCCTTTCTTGACATCAGGTTGTGATAATCTGTGACGAACGATTTCATTGGTGATATCATCTGGGACGAGTTCGCCTCTGCTAATGTATTCTTTAGCAATTTTCCCAACCGTTGTGCGATCCTTATAGAGTTCTCTAAAGATATCGCCTGTTGAAATATGAGGAATTTGAAAAGATTTGATCAATAATTCTGCTTCTGAGCCTTTCCCTACGCCGGGTGGGCCCATTAGAATGATTCTCATATCATCACCCCTCGATTACTTGAAGATTCCGTTATACTCTGTCTGACTTGCGTCTGTTTCAACCTGTTGTGTCGTTTGAATTGCAACACCGACGATGATCAGTAAGCTGGTACCACCAAGTCTGATTGCTGAAGCTTCCGTTGACGTGAACCCGAATGCGAGTGATGTGAAAATTGGAATGACAGCAAGTACAACCAGATAAAGTGTACCGATGACAGTAATCTTGAACAACAATTTGGCAATATAGTCTTGGGTGTCTTGTCCTGGACGTACGCCTGGAACATATGCGTTGGATTTAGACAAATTGTGTGAGATCTTTTCAGGATTGATTGTAAGGAATGAATAGAAGAATGAAAAGACCACGATCAAGATCACATATAAAATGAATCCAATAGGTTTTTGATAACTGAAGATATTGTTCAGCCATCCACCAAGTCCTGATGTCGATGACATCGAGGCATACCCGATAATGGAAAGTGGAATACTCATGATGGTTTGTGCGAAGATGACTGGAATAACCCCACCACTATTGAGCTTCATTGGAATGTTGGAATCCGATTTGCCTTGTCTGTTGGCATATTGGATTGGAATCTTACGTACAGAAATCTGCATGTATACAACACCTAATAGAATACCGAAGTACAGAAGGAGAATCAGGATAAACCATACGATGTCCCATCCTGTCGTCCCATTGGTGATGTATTTTGCCCACATGGTTGTCCACATGGTTGGCAAGCTGGTGACAATCCCGGCAACAATCAACATGGATGAGCCGTTCCCGACACCTTTCTTGTTGATGAGGTCTGCTAACCAGATGGCCATCGCAGATCCACCAGCAATAACGATTGCCATGTAAATATAGAAGAAATAACGATATTGTGCAACAACGGATGCTTCCAGACTTGGAATCAGGACGCTACCATTGACGGAAATACCAAGAATGAGTGCTAACCCTTGAATGAATGCGAGTGCGATTGCGATGTAACGTGTTAGCTGGTTTGTCTTGAGTTTTCCTGTTTCACCTTGTTCGTTCCATTCCTTAAGTGTTGGAATCACCATTTGCAATAATTGCACCGCAATGGATGCAGTAATATAGGGAGTAATCCCAAGTGCCATGATGGAGAAACGCTGGAGCGCTTTCCCACTGAAGTTGTTCAGAATTTCAACGAAGCTACCGCTTTGTTGCATAAACTGGACAATGGCATCTGTGTTAAAGAGTGGTACGGTAATATGAGCTGCGATTCTGACGACTAATAAAATGAGCAAAGTCACGGTGATTTTCATCATGACTGGCTTATTGCTTAGAACTCTTTTAATACGTAACCACACTTTAAATCACCTCTACAGTTCCACCGGCTTTGATGATTGCTGCTTCAGCAGCTTTTGAGAAAACGTTTGCCTTTACGGTGAGCTTTTTCTCTAACGATCCATTTGCCAGTACTTTAACGCCTGATTTTAGTTTCTTGAGAATATTTCTAGCTACCAATACTTCTGGTGTTACGGTTTCGCCTTCATTGAAGAGATTAAGATCACTTAAATTGACGACGGCATATTCCTTACGGTTGACATTGTTGAATCCTCTTTTTGGAATACTCTGGAAGAAGGGGAGCTGTCCACCTTCAAATCCCGGACGAGGACCGCCACCTGAGCGAGCGAGTTGGCCTTTGTCACCTTTTCCGGCAGTTGTACCGGTACCACTACCAGGTCCTCTGCCTACACGTTTGCGATTCTTGCGAGCACCTTTAACGGGTTTTAGTTCGTTTAACATGGGTTCATCCTCCTACTCAATTTCTTCAACTTGAACCAAGTGTCCAATCGTCTGAATCATGCCAAGAATGGCTTCATTAGACTCTTTAACGACCACTTGATTGATTTTCTTTAATCCTAATGCATGTGCTGTTTTGACTTGATTTGGCTTTCTGCCAATCAAAGATTTGACGAGTTTGACTTGTAATTTCATTAGCCTAACTCCGCCACATCTACACCGCGAAGTGCAGCAACTTGTTCTGCTGTTCTGAGTTCTTTCAAACCAGCAAATGTTGCACGTACCATATTGATTGGTGTGCTTGAGCCAATAGACTTGGACAGGATATCATTAACGCCAGCAAGTTCGAAAACAGCACGAACTGCCCCACCAGCGATGACTCCAGTACCTTCTGAAGCGGGTCTTAAGAAAACTTTGCCTGCTCCATAAACGCCTGTGACTGCATGAGGAATTGTCGATCCAACGATGGGCACTTTGATCATATTAGCTCTTGCATTTTCAACAGCTTTTTTGATTGCATCAGGAACTTCTGCTGCTTTACCCGCACCGAAACCGACTTCACCTTGTTTATTGCCAATAACAACTAAGGCAGCAAAACGGAAACGACGTCCACCTTTAACAACTTTTGTTACACGGTTAATGGCGACAACACGTTCTTCGAATTGATTATCTTGTTGTTCTTCTTGATTGTATCTATCTCTAGCCATGTTCGTTTTCCTCCTTAGAATTTAAGTCCAGCAGCGCGTGCAGCTTCAGCAAGTGCCTTAATGCGTCCGTGATATAAATATCCCGCACGATCAAAGACAACTTCTGAAATGCCTTGTGCTAGAGCTTTTTCTGCAATTAACTTACCAACTGCCTTAGCGGCTTCAACGTTGGAGCCTTTAAGACCTGTTTCCTGACTGCGTGCACTGATCAGGGTTGTTTGCTTGAGGTCATCAATGATCTGAACATAGAGTGCTGTATTGGAACGATAAACGTTCAATCTTGGACGTTCTGTTGTTCCGTCAACAATCTTACGGATGCGTAGATGACGCTTTTGTCTTGTGACATTCTTAGATATTTTCTTAATCATTTCAATGTCCTCCCTTACTTAGCAGTCTTTCCAGCTTTACGTGGAACATATTCATCAACATAACGAATCCCTTTTCCAAGATATGGTTCAGGTTTTCTAACACTTCTGATCTTAGCAGCGAATTCGCCGACAGCTTGTTTGTCAGCACCTTCGATGATGATGTCAGTGTTTTTAGGAATGGTGACGGTTAGTCCCGCTGGAATTTCTAAATCAACTGGGTGTGAATACCCCATACTCAAATTAACGACGTTGCCTTGAAGCTGTGCTCTGTAACCAACACCGCGAATTTCTAATTGCTTTTTGAATCCAACGGATACGCCAGTGACCATATTTGCTAATAAGGCACGAGTTGTTCCATGGATTTTTCTTGAGAATATTTCATCGTTTGGACGAGTTACGGTGACCGTAGCTCCTTCCACTGTGATGCCTAAACGTTCATTGAACTGGAATTCAAGTTGACCTTTTGGCCCTTTGACTACTGCGTAGTTTGTTGGGCTTACCGTGACGGTAACGCCAGCAGGAACTTGAATCACTTTATTACCTATACGTGACATAATTTCCTCCTTCTTACCATACGTAGGCGAGCACTTCGCCGCCAACTTGAGCCAAGCGTGCTTCACGATCAGTCATGATACCTTTAGATGTTGAGATCAGGGCAACGCCTAGACCGTTTAACACTTTTGGCAAATCTTCTACTGAGACATAAACACGAAGTCCTGGTTTCGATATCCGTTTTAAGCCTTTGATGACACGTTCTTTAGTTGACGTGTACTTCAAAGTGACTACAATTTTGCCTTGTGCACTGTCTTTCACTGTAGTGAAGTCGACAATGAATCCTTCCTTCTTAAGTACTGACAAGATGTCGGACTTCAGACGGGAAGCTGGCATTTCTACTTTAACATGACGCATTCTGTTTGCGTTACGGATACGTGTTAGCATATCCGCAATTGGATCAGTCATAACCATTGTTCTTCCTCCTAATTACCAGCTTGCTTTTTTGACACCAGGAATTTCTCCCTTATGTGCCAATTCACGGAAATTTAGACGTGACAAGCCAAACTTGCGTATATAGCCGCGTGGACGACCATCGATTGCATCACGATTTCTCAAACGAGTTGCCGAAGCATTTCTTGGAAGTTTTTGTAGTGCATGGTAATCACCTTTTTCCAAGAGTTCAAGTCTGATTTCGCGGTAGCGTTCAACGATTTCACGACGTTTCATTTCTTTAACGATCTTTGATTTTTTAGCCATAATACGCCTCCTACTTCTTAAACGGCATACCAAGTTGACTTAATAATGCGCGTCCTTCTTGGTCTGATTTAGCCGTTGTTACAATTACAATGTCCATTCCACGAACTTTTTTAACCTTGTCCAAACTGATTTCTGGGAAAATGATTTGTTCCTTGATGCCAACTGTGTAGTTTCCGCGTCCGTCAAAAGCATTTGAAGAAATACCTCTGAAGTCACGAACACGTGGCAATGCGATGGAAATCAGTTTATCCAAGAAGTAAAACATTCTGTCGCCGCGAAGTGTGACTTTCGCACCGATGGACATACCTTCTCTCAGTTTGAAGTTAGAAATTGAATTCTTTGCTTTTGTGATTTGTGGTTTTTGTCCGGTGATTGCTCTAAGTTCTTCAACCGCATCATCTAAGACTTTAGGATTGAATACTGCATCACCAACACCCATATTCACAACAATCTTTTCGATCTTTGGCACTTGCATGACTGACGTGTAGTTGAATGCCTTAATCAGTTCGGGTTTGACAACATTTTCGTACTTTTCTTTAATTGCAATCATTGTCTCACTCCTTATTTGTCAAGGCTTTCGCCAGATTTTTTAGCATAACGTACCTTTTTGCCGTTGACTTCACGATAGCCTACGCGTGTAGGTAATCCTGTTTTAGGGTCAACAATTGCAACGTTTGATACATGGATTGGTGCTTCTTGTTCTTTAATGCCGCCTTTATCTTTTTGGTTTTTTGGCGCTTCATGCTTTTTGACCATGTTGATACCTTCAACCAATACGCGATCGGTTTTAGGATAAACTTTTAAGACGCGGCCTGTCTTTCTTGTTGTCTTCCCTTTTTTATCAACGGAAAACTGGTCACTTCCAGCAATGATAGCCACTGTGTCTCCTGCTTTAATATACATACGTGAGACCTCCTTATAAGACTTCAGGAGCAAGAGATAAAATCTTCATGAAATTCTTTTCTCTAAGCTCTCTGGCCACTGGTCCGAAAATACGGGTACCACGTGGGTTCAAATCATCTTTAATAATAACTGCTGCGTTTTCATCAAACTTGATGTATGATCCGTCAGCGCGACGAAGGCCTGAAACCGTACGGACGATGACTGCCTTGCAGACTTCACCTTTTTTAACCATACCGGCTGGTGCTGCTTTTTTGACAGTAACAACGACAATGTCACCGATGTTTGCATAGCGACGGCGAGTTCCACCTAAAACCTTAATCACAAGGACTTCTTTAGCGCCACTGTTGTCAGCAACGGCTAATCTACTTTCTTGTTGAATCATGATTTCTTCCTCCCTATACTAGATCGGCTTTAGCAACGACTTCCAAGAGACGATATCTCTTGGTCTTGGACAATGGGCGTGTTTCCATAATGGTCACTGTGTCGCCAATGCCTGCTAAACCTTCTTCATCATGCACATGAAATTTCTTTGATTCCTTTACACTTTTGCCGTATAAAGGAGACTTTTTGTATGTGTTAACAACCACGGTAATCGTTTTATCCATTTTGTCAGATACGACAATTCCCGTATATACTTTTCTACTATTACGTTCCATGGTATCCTCCTTATTCAGCACGTTCACTGATGATTGTCTTCATTTGTGCAATCGTTCTCTTCACTTGGCCAATACGTGCTGTATTGTCAAGTTGTCCTACTGCAAGTTGAAAGCGCAAATTGAATAATTCCGCTTTAAGCTCGACGATTCTTTTTTCAAGATCAGCTGTACTAATCTTTCTGATTTCAGCCGCTTTCACGCTTGCTCACCTCTTTTTACAATCTTTGTCTTGATTGGTAATTTATGAGATGCCAAACGTAATGCTTCCTTTGCTACTTCATCGGAAACACCATTGACTTCAAACATAACTTTACCTTCCTTGACAACCGCTACCCAGTGGTCAGGAGCACCTTTACCGGAACCCATACGCACTTCGAGTGGTTTCTTGGTCTTTGCCAAGTGTGGGAAGATGTTAATCCAAACTTTCCCTAATCTTTTCATATGTCTTGTCATCGCGATACGAGCTGCTTCGATTTGACGGTTTGTAATCCATGCGCCTTCTTGTGCGACGAGTGCATAGTCACCATTCAGAATTTCATTTCTGCCTTTGACTGCGCCTTCATAGCTCACACGGTGAGGACGACGGAATTTTGTTCTTTTAGGCATTAACATGATTAGTTGCCTCCCTTGTTTTCACGAGGATTATTCGAGCGACGTGGTCTTCTATTTGGACGTGGTGCTCTTTCGTCTTGCTTTCTAAGGTTTTCTTCTCTGGTTTGTCCTGGGAGAACTTCTCCGTTATAGATCCAAACTTTGATACCAAGAATACCATAGGTAGTATTTGCTTCTGCTGTTGCGTAATCGATGTCAGCGCGTAGTGTATGCAAAGGCACTTGACCTTCGGAGTACCCTTCGCTTCTTGCGATTTCAGCTCCGCCTAAACGACCTGATACTAAGGTTTTGCAACCTTTAGCGCCAGCCTTTAGGGCACGTTGCATCGCAATTTTCTGTACACGTCTGAATGATGCGCGGTTTTCTAATTGTTCTGCAATGCTTTGAGCAACAAGTGTTGCTACTCTTTCAGGGCGTTTTACTTCAACAACGTTGAAGACGATTTCTTTCTTCGTTAGTTTTTCTAACTTTTCAACTGCTTTTTTCTTTGTTTCTGCATCACGGCCGATGACGATACCAGGTTTTGCTGTATGTAAAGTCACTTTAACGCGATCTTTACCGCCTTTGCCCTTAACACGTTCGATTTCGATGTGAGAAACAGCGGCTTTTTTATAAAAATCATTCAGATAACTGCGAATTTGTTCATCTTCCTTGACCAAAGCGGGGACTGCTGTCTTTTCAGCATACCATTTTGAATCCCAAGTACGGATGATTCCAAGACGCATTCCTACTGGATTAACTTTCTGACCCATGTCTTCTCACCTCTACTCTTTATCTGCCACGATAACTGTGATGTGGCTAGTTCTCTTCTGGATAATATCGCCTTGACCTTTTGCTCTTGGCAAAAGTCTCTTCAGACGAGCTCCCTCATTAACATAAACCTCTTTAACGTATAGGTTTTCGACGTTTGCATTGTTATTGTTTTCAGCGTTAGCGACTGCGCTGTTCAATACCTTCAAAATAATTGGTGAGGCTCCACGTGGTGTAAACATCAGAATTGCTTGTGCTTCTTTGATATTCTTACCGCGGATCAGATCGATAACCAATCTGACTTTTCTAGGAGCAATGCGAACGGTTTTAGCGACTGCTTTAGTTTCCATGATTTCTCCTCCAATTACTTTTTCTTAGCTTTTTTATCGTCTTTACCATGTCCATGATAGGTACGTGTTGGAGCAAATTCGCCAAATTTGTGTCCGACCATATCTTCTGTAATGTATACAGGAACATGTGACTTGCCGTTATAAACAGCAACTGTGTGTCCAACGAAGTCAGGGAAAACCGTTGAACGACGTGACCATGTTTGGATCACTTTATTTTCGTTTGCTGCATTTTGCTTTTGAACTTTGATTAACAAGTGATCATCGCAAAATGGTCCTTTTTTAACTGAACGTGCCATAATTTTCCTCCTACTTCGTACGACGACGAATAATCAAGTCGTTCGATGCTTTCTTATGATCGCGTGTCTTCACACCGCGAGCCTTCTTACCCCAAGGGGTCATTGGTGATTTTCTACCGATTGGTGTACGTCCTTCACCACCACCGTGTGGATGATCGTTAGGATTCATGACAGAACCACGAACGGTTGGACGAACGCCCATATGTCTTGTTCTTCCTGCTTTACCAATCGATACAAGTTCATAGGATTCATTACCGACAACACCGATGGTTGCGCGGCATGTGCCTAGGATCTTTCTCATTTCACCAGACTGTAGACGGACAAGAACATATTTGTCTTCTCTACCTAAAATCTGTGCAGATGCTCCAGCTGATCTTGCGATCTGACCACCTCTACCTGGAGAGAGTTCAATGTTGTGAATGATGGTACCGACTGGGATGTTCATGATTGGCAATGCATTGCCAGTCTTGATGTCCACTTGTTCGCCAGATACGATTTCAGTGCCTACTTCAAGGCCTTTAGGAGCCAAGATGTATCTCTTTTCACCATCTACGTAGACAATGAGAGCGATATTTGCTGTACGGTTTGGATCGTACTCAATGGTAGCGACCTTACCGATAATATTGTCTTTATTACGTTTAAAATCAATTACGCGATATTTTCTTTTTGCACCGCCACCAATGTGACGTACGGTAATCTTACCTTGGTTGTTTCTTCCACCAGTGCGAGAAAATGGCTCAAGTAGTGATTTTTCAGGAGTAGATGTTGTTATTTCTTCGAATGTTAACACACTCATATTGCGGCGACCGTTTGTCGTCGCTTTGTAAACTTTAACCGCCATTTGGTTAAACCTCCTCTAATTTTTCACTTATACGGTGAAGGCGTCAATCTTTTGGCCTTCAGCCAATTTTACAACTGCTTTCTTGTAAGCAGGTTTGTAACCTTCATATTTACCCATTCTTTTGAACTTTGGTAAAACGTTAACTGTGTTGACTGATAAGACTGACACATTGAAAATTGCTTCAATTGCTTTTTTGATTTCAACTTTGTTTGCTTTTTTGTCAACTTTGAATGTGTACTTGTTTTGTCCTTCAATCAGTTTAGCGGATTGCTCAGTAATGATTGGAGCCTTGATGATGTTGTAGTATTTAGTCATTGCCCAATACCTCCTCTAGGGATTCCACTGCATCCTTAGTCATCAACAGGTTTTTGCAATTCAAGATGTCATAGACACTAACATGATTAACCTGTGAGAAAGCAATTGTAGGAATGTTTCTTGCTGCCAAGACTTCATTTTCAGAGAACGAACCAGAAACAACAAGTGTTTTACCTTCGATACCCAATGATTTCAGCAAGTCCATAAACAACTTGGTTTTTGGTGCTTCGATGTTTAAGGAATCAACAACCTTCAATTGTCCATTTTGAACATGATAGGAAAGTGCGGATCTTAATGCGAGCTGACGAACTTTTTGGTTCATCTTGACTGCGTAACTTCTTGGTGTTGGTCCGAAAACGACACCACCTTTACGCCATTGTGGAGAACGTGTAGAACCTTGACGCGCACGGCCAGTTCCCTTTTGACGCCATGGCTTTTTGCCACCGCCTGATACTTCACCACGATTTTTAACGTCGTGTGTACCTTGTCTCATTGCTGCTCTTTGTGCATTGACGACATCATATAATGCTTGTTGATGTGGTTCAATTCCAAAGACATAGTTGGATAAGGTGAGGTCAGCAACTTTAGCGCCTTTTTGATTTAATAATTGAATGTTTGGCATGTTAACCCTCCTTATTTACCGCTTTTGATTGCGGATTTGACAATGACAAGTCCCTTTTCTGGACCTGGAACACTACCGCTAATCAATAGAAGCTCGTTTTCTAGATCGACACCAGCAATCTTAAGGTTTTGAATGGTGACTTGTTCCACACCCATTTGCCCTGGAAGATTCTTACCTTTGAGCTTACCTTTGATTGGTCCCATCGAGCCTGGGCTGCGATGGTATCTAGAACCGTGAGTCATCGGTCCGCGATGCTGATTGTGTCTCTTGATGGATCCGGCAAAGCCTTTACCCTTTGAAGTGCCTGTGACATCGACGGTTTCGCCGACTTGGAATAATTCATTCTTAACAAGGTCACCGACCGCCAAATCCACTAATTCATTCTTTAGCTCTTCTTTAAAGCGGATTTCTTTAACGAAGCGCTTAGGTGCTGTATTAGCTTTTTTCACGTGCCCTTGTTCAGGCTTGTTACTTAATTTTTCCCGTTTAGTTTCGAAACCAACTTGAGTTGCTACATAACCATCTGTTTCGATGGTCTTCTGTTGCAAAACCACATTGTCAGCCACGTCTATAACGGTTACTGGAATGAGCACACCATTTTCATCGAAAATTTGTGTCATGCCAAGTTTTCTACCTAAGATTCCTTTGGCCATAATTTTACCTCTTTCTTAATTCTCTTAATTATTTTTTCAAGACGATATCAATACCTGATGGTAAATCGATATCCATTAATGCACTAATTGTTTTTGGGTTTGGATCAACGATTTGAATCAATCTCTTGTGAGTTCTGCGTTCGAACTGTTCACGTGAGTCCTTATTGACGTGTGGTGAACGTAAGATTGTGAAGATTTCCTTTTCTGTTGGAAGAGGGATCGGACCTTGAACTGTAGCTCCAGTTCTGAGTGCGCTGTCAACAATCTTCTTAGCAGCTTGATCAAGTAATCTGTGATCGTAAGCCTTTAAACGAATTTTAATTACATCTTTTGCCATTTGAATAGCTCCTTTCGCCTATAATCTTGTATAGACTTGCTCCATGGAAAAACCCAACACGTAGACAACGGCTATCCGTGTGTCAACAACCTTCCATTTCACAGCCTTACTCATGTTTTACACACGAGCGTGTATTATTATATATGAATTCTCCTCCAAAAGCAACCCTTTTGTCACTTTTGATCGGGATTCTTCTTCTTTTTTTCTACTTTTTCTGTTTTTTCTCTTGAATCTCTATCATCTAACATTTTTTGAATTGCAATTTCTCTTTTTTCTTTATGCTCGTCTCTGATTTGTTGCCTCTTTTCTCTTGCCTTCTTGTATTTTTCTAATGCTTGAGCTTTACTCTTTAGAATTCTTCGACGTTCTCTTTCAAGTTGATTTGCTTTAATGACATCTTCATTCTTTTTATGTAGTTCCGCGTAACCTATATAAAAACCTCTGGTGTTCTCATATTGTTCAAGCATCTTTTCTAATTTACGTATTTGATTGACGGGTACGGCGAAATGAGTGAATCCCGAATTGATCAGTTTTTTGAAAATCCAAGGATTGGTTAGGCAATTACCGGAAACAATATGTTTGACTTGCATGGTGAAAGATCTAAGATGTTGGTGAAGTTCTCTAATGTCTGGCCAAAACAATTCAATGAATTCTTCTTTTGACAATGGACTATATCGATCATATTCGTCTGAAATTTCTTCCGCTAAATCATTTAAACCAATAATAATGAAATCCATTTTTGGATAATCTTCAAAATATTCAAGTGCCGATTCAGTTTCAATAACGATACCAATTTTAACATCGAAAACGCCAGCAGTATCAAAGATGACTTTGATGGTATCCCTCCAGAATTTAACTTCTTCAGGCATTCTAATCATTGGGACTATGACATGAATATCAACATCGTATTTCTTTGCTGCTCGTGCTACCGCTAGCAAGATATCATCCAGAATAGGTGCCAACAATTCATATGTTTCAACATCCGTATAGACATCACCTAAAAAAACCGTTGGACGTTCATGTCTAAAGTCAGGTATGCGATAAAAAAATTCCTTATTCTTCATTTCTTTAAAAGTCTTGCAAAAGAAGTTGTATTGATAATCATATGTCAAATGAAGTTCGTTTGTTGATATCATATATTCGGATTTAAAGGGGCATACACCTTGAAACCAACGATCAAAGACGATTCGATTGATGTACCTATCATCAACCATTTGTGCATATAATTTTACTCTTTCAGAATGATATCTAGGCTTTTCACCTTCAAGGAAAGTCTGTTCTTTTAATATTTCTCTATATTCGATGATATCTTCGGGTTCGGGATTGATAATCAAGCGTTGATTAATCGCATCAACAATAGCATTATAACTGGCTTGAGTATCAATACGTGCGATCACAATAGGTATCTCAAAGGAGTTCGAATATTCTCTGACTAAGTTCAGGTTTTTTGCTTTTTTGCAGATCATCCCTTTCATTCTCTCGGACATTTCATCTAAATATTCTATTTTAAACTCATCAACCACAACAATATAGTCGGTTAGTAATCGTTCAGTGAATCTTTTAAATACATACATTTCATAATGCAGTGTAATTCTGGAAACCAGATCATAAAGATACTCACGAAACAACAAAACATCTTTTCCGATTTCTCGGTAGAGCGCCGTATTATCCTTATTGAAATGCTCGTGTACAGCTTTGCTATATGCCTCAGATACTGTGAGATTACCTCCTTGAACATGGGTTCTGAAACAATCATAAAACATTCCGCTATCCAAATGGTTGAAAATAATGTTCATGATTCTAGTTGCGTTTTCTGAAACATCTGTAAGTGAATGCTTGATGTCTCTAAAAATAACTGATAAATCAATGATTTTTTGTTCCAGATCATCATAAAACGCTTCAGCCTGATCTTGTAACAATGATTTTTGAACTTCCATGAAATCAAATTTAGCAATCTTTCCAAACCCGATTGCATTAAAATAAATCTTTCCTTCTATTTCTTTTCTCATAAATCTTCCTTGATCTTTTTATTTATATTTACAAGTTTCATGGATGCAAAGACTTGGCAACAGAAGTTCTTCCTCCCCATATGAAATTTGCAATATAGCAATGTATAACAAAGCATTTGAAGTCAAAAAATACCTTTATTTTTACTTTTACGCACAAAAAAAGAACGACGTAATATACCGTTCTTCAATTCGCTTATTGACACCTTTTCTCATCGTGTAAATCCCCCATCTGCTTATGTCAAAATTATTATATCCTAAATCTGGGAAAATAGGAAGAGCAAAATGATAATTTAACAAAAAAATAATGAGCATCTATGATGCTCATTAAATGATCAATATCTTTGCTTGAAATATTCACTGATATTTTCTAGTGATTTGAGCAATACTTCGTCTTTTTCCAAATCTAAATCTTTAAATAATGAAGCGACCATTTCATCATGGAACTTATCGTGTATCTTAAGAACTTCGAAGGCAGTATGGTCTAGTTTGAGGAGTACTTTTCTTCTATCGTGCTCATCTCTATATCTTGATACATAATTTTTCTTGACTAGAACATTGACTGAAGTGGTTAGTGTACCTAATGTTACTCGAAGTCTGTGCGCAACATTACCCATTGTAGGAATTTCAGAGTTTCTAATTGCCTCAAGAACGTGAACTTCGGTCATTGACAATTTGACACCTCTTTTTTTCAATACTTCACTTTCAATACTCAAGATTTGATTAAATACGTCAACCAACAGTTCATTGATTACGTGTTTAGGATCAATCATTCATTTCACCTCTTTATTATATGACAATATAGCCAACACCAATTGTTCCAGGACCGGCATGAGCACCAACAACTGGAGTCAAAGGAACGAGTTCAATCTGCATTTCAGGTCTCAATGCTGAAATCTGTGCTTTAATTTCTTCAGCTTTGTCTTCATTATTGGTATAGACAATAAACATCAAAACATTTTTACCTTCAATATCATGTTGGATGATTTCGAGCAATCTAGCTTGTGCTTTACTGGTTGTTCTAATTTTCTCAAAAGGTACCAAACTTCCATCTTTTTGAATATGAAGTAAAGGTTTGATTTTTAGTAACGTGCCTAAAAAACCACTGGTAGATGATAATCTGCCATTCTTTACAAGATATTTGAGTGTGTCAACGAGCACATAGATGTATATATTGTCTCTGATTTTTTCCAATCTGTCAATGATTTCTCTCGTTTTGTGTCCAGATTTAATCATCTTGATTGCTTCGATGATGAGATATGCTTCTCCATAAGAGACAGATCTTGAATCAATGACATAGACATTCAGTCCGTGCACAAGGTCTTTGGCAAGAATTGCGCCTTGATATGTTCCGCTTAATTTTGCAGAAATAACGACTACAATAACATCTGTGTATCCTTCTTCTTTTAGTTCTTCATAAACACTTGCAATTTTACCTGTTGAGGTTTGGGAAGTCGAAACATCGATGTCAGGATTGTTCACAATCACATCATAGAATTCCTTCGCTTGAATATCCACATAATCTTCGTATTCTTTTCCACCTAAGTTTAGAGTCGATCGAATCATTTTGACCGGATAGTCTAATTTCATATAATCTACACCAGAGTTGCCACATACAACAAGCCCTATTTTTTCACTCATTTTATCTTCTCCTTCAAATTGTTTGAATTTCAAACATATTAGATACCTATATGATAACATATCCTGTACAAAAATCAAAGATTTTGAATGAATTATTATTTATATAATCCTTCCAGTTGATGAATTGCAGATAATGTATCTTGGATTTTAATAAAATGATCAATGAAATTGGCAAGAAGTCCTAATTCATTATGATTATGATTGATATTTTCCTTCAACAATTCTTTAGTTTTCTTATTATATTCTGGTAAATAAATCATTACATAATTCACAACTTGAATTTGTTTATCAACCATATTTGCAATGATTTGACGATAGTTGATAGATTCCTGAAGTTTTTTTGTATATCTTTCTTCACTTCTTTTTTCATCTTGATTGAACATTCCAAATTCCAGAACTATAATCAAACGGTGGTACAAAATTAAATAGTCAGATCGCATATAATTACCATGCACCAACGGATATTCCATGATGATTTGAATTTCTTCTGCGTTGATTCCTCGTTTGAATAGTTCTATCATGAGTTTTCTCATTAATAGCAATGTGTCTATCCACGTAATAACTTCCTCATTTTTTAATTCCCATATGGACAATTTAGCCTCGAGAAACCTATTCTTCAACATGACAAAGTAATATGTGTCCATATAGGTTTCAACTCTTTCTTTTAGCAACTGCTTCTCAATTTTCCAATCTTCTTGTTCAATAAACTGTGTGACTGTATTGAATTCATTCATACCTTTAAACATATACATAGCTTTGATTTTCATAACCTCACCTCTATGTATATTAGCTGTAATTTTCTTATTTTACTTTAAAAAAGAGCCCTTGGAATGATTACAATATCAATGGATCAGAGTAGAGAATTGTGGAAAATGAACTGAGTCACGAATGTTGAAATCACCAATAGAATACATATGGTTCTCCCAATAAAAGCAATCAAATTAATAATGATATTGAATTTTGATTCAAACCATTCTATTAACTTGTTTATTCTTTTTCGCAAGTATCTTACTCTTTATTTTATATGAAATTACTAGTTTAATTCAAGAATTGATTGATTTGCTTATATCATAGAAACTATAAAAATTAAATGTCACAAAATAAATAATACCTGTACCAGTATAAAAATAAAAAAAGCCACTTAATGGCTTACCTAGCGGGTAATGGTGGCTCCAGGCGGAATTGAACCGCCGACACAAGGATTTTCAGTCGCTTCATGCGGTTTTATTTGTCATAAAAATATCTCGTTATTCCATACCATCCCATTATCAAAAATCCAAAGAAAAGCAACGCTTGGTTTTGAAGGGCGTTGTCTAAAATATAATTTGATAAAAATGATATTAATCCCAGCAAGAATAGTACTATAGATAGCAGTAAGTGGATATCTTTTTTTCTCATTTTATTCCCCCTAATATTGTCTTTATTTAAGTACATTATACACTTATTGTTTCTTAATTACAATGTTCTCTTATTACACGAAGAAATCCAAGCACTTCATTAAATAAAAAAAGCCACTAAATGGCTTACCTATCGGGTAATGGTGGCTCCAGGCGGAATTGAACCGCCGACACAAGGATTTTCAGTCCTTTGCTCTACCGACTGAGCTACAGAGCCAAGATGGCGGTCCGGACGGGATTTGAACCCGCGATCTCCTGCGTGACAGGCAGGCATGTTGACCCCTACACCACCGGACCAGTTGGTTGCGGGAGAAGGATTTGAACCTACGACCTCCGGGTTATGAGCCCGACGAGCTACCAGACTGCTCTATCCCGCGATATATATAAATATTTAGATGGTAACTATGGCGGAGGAAGAGGGATTCGAACCCCCGCGGCTTTTATGCCCTGTCGGTTTTCAAGACCGATCCCTTCAGCCAGGCTTGGGTATTCCTCCATAATTATAACATGTTTCTGCTAATTTGTAGTTGGTGGACCCGGTAGGACTCGAACCTACGGCCGACCGGTTATGAGCCGGTAGCTCTAACCAACTGAGCTACGGGTCCAAACTGGTAGCGGCGGGGGGGATCGAACCCACGACCTCACGGGTATGAACCGTGCACTCTAGCCAGCTGAGCTACGCCGCCATTTACAACTGAGATAAATAGTTGCTATGTAGTTTGAAACCATATCATGCCAAAACGACTGGAGAATTAAAATGGTGGAGCCTAGGGGGATCGAACCCCTGACCTCCTGCGTGCAAAGCAGGCGCTCTCCCAGCTGAGCTAAGGCCCCTTGTTTTTTGATTGGTACCTCGAGCCGGACTTGAACCGGCACGGACTCATCGCCCATGGGATTTTAAGTCCCACGTGTCTACCTATTTCACCATCGAGGCAAATAAAGTGGTGACCCGTGTAAGAATCGAACTTACAATCGAACTTACGACACCTTGATTAAAAGTCAAGTGCTCTACCGACTGAGCTAACGGGTCAGTAAATGGTGCCGAAAACAGGAATTGAACCCGCAACCTACTGATTACAAGTCAGTTGCTCTACCAGATTGAGCTATTTCGGCATTAAGGTGGTGGGAGTTAACGGGCTCGAACCGCTGACCCTCTGCTTGTAAGGCAGATGCTCTCCCAACTGAGCTAAACTCCCATTTTTAGAGATACTGCCTGGCAACGTCCTATTTTCGCTCCTTGGAACTATCTTCGGCGCTGAAGTGCTTAACTTCTGTGTTCGGGATGGGAACAGGTGTGTCCACTTCGCCATCGTCACCAGACATCTCTCAAAACTAGATAAATTCTTTTCGTAAA